>JAYRNN010000023.1:0-13781 GCA_041912175.1 Anaerolineales bacterium
CAGTTCAGCTTGGAATTATTGAAGGTTTCGCGGGTGAAGATGCTGTGATCTGGATCACGGTAGGAGAGGGCGGCAAAAATGTGCGTCAATGAGAATGTGACAAAACCCAGCGTGCGAACAAGTTCGATCGATGCGCCAGCATTCTCGAAGTATGCCATCACGCCCAGAGCGGCGATCGCCATGCTCAGGCCGCCCAATCCCAGCCAGACCGCCAACGGACGGGTGATGATATTTTGATTCGCCGGGCGTGGTTTGCGCTCCATCAAGCCGGGTGTGGCTTTGTCCTGGCCCAGGCGGATGCCGGGAGGCGCATCGACCAGAAAATTGATCCACAGGATCTGGCTGGGAGTGAAGGGTACGCCGCTGACGATATTGAACAGCGCTGAACCCAGAAACGTCAGGATAAAACCGACCAGCGTCGCCATTTGGAAGCGGATGTACTTGAGCAGATTGTCATAAATCTTGCGCCCGAACTCGACTGCTTTAACGATCGTGGCAAAGTTGTCATCGGTGAGGATCATGGCGGCGGCTTCCTTCGTAGCTTCGGTGCCGGTGATGCCCATGGCGACGCCAATATCCGCGGTTTTAAGCGCCGGAGCGTCGTTCACTCCATCGCCGGTCATGGCGACGATGTTCCCCTTGCGTTGTAAAATCTCTACCAGGCGCACCTTGTGCTCAGGGGCGACGCGGGCGATGACGCCGATATCGTCGACCTCCTTCATAGCCTGTTCATCGTTCATGGCGGCAAATTCCTGGCCGGTGATAGCCCGGCCGGGGATACCGAGTTCTTTGGCGATTGCCGCAGCGGTTGTGGCATGGTCGCCGGTGATCATGCGGATCTGGATGCCGGCGCTGCGAGCTTCAGCGATGGCGACCTTGGCCTCCGGGCGAGGCGGGTCGACGATGGCTACCAGGGCGAACAAGGCCAGGCCGTTGAGCTCGTCCAGCAGGTTAGCCTGCGGGTCGAAGGTCGCCGGATCAAAGCCTTTGCCGGCGAAGGCCAGCACGCGCATCCCCTGGGATGCCAGACGGTCGTTCTCGGCCATCACCTGGCGGCGCATCTCGTCGGTCAGCGGGATGATTTCGCCTTTGTAGGTAATGCCATGCGTCGAACGGTCGAGCAGTACATCTGGAGCGCCCTTGACGTATGTGCGCACGACTGCCTTACCATCCGGACGAGTCATATTATGAAAAGTAGCCATCAGCTTATAAGCCGCGTCGAAGGGCACCTCGGCTACACGCGGGAACTCCTTGCGGGTGGCGATTACGTCCACCCCACCTTTCTCGGCCAGCACGATCAACGCGCCTTCAGTGGGGTCGCCGATCAGCTTTTCGCCGTCTAGCACTGCGTCGGTATCCAGCGCCATGGCGACGTAGGCCGGGCGAATGTTAACATCCGATTCTTCGCCAACGAAACGGATTTGCCCCTGTGTGCTGTATCCATGCCCTTCGATAGTAAAGCGGCGACCGACTACGATCAGCTCACGCGCGGTCATCTGGTTCAGGGTCAGCGTTCCGGTTTTATCAGAGCAAATCGCCGATGTTGAGCCCAGGGTTTCCACTGAAGTAAGGCGTTTGACGATGGCATTCGCCTCGGCCAGGGCGGTAGTGCCCAGGGCGAGCACGGTTGTGACGACTGCTGGCAGGCCGGTTGGGATGGCCGCTACCGCCATCGAGACGCCGGTGACGAGCAGTAAATCAAAAGACACCCCACGCAGCAGGTTAATCGCCGTCATCACCAGGAAGGCTACCCCGGCCAGACTGGCCATGATTATGGTCAGTTTATCGAGCTGTTTCTGCAGCGGAGTCTTATCCTGCTTGACGGCGCTCATCATCCCGGCGATGTGCCCAATCTGTGTGCTCATCCCGGTGTCTGTCACCAACATCACCCCGCGGCCGCGGGTCACGGTCGTGTTCATGAAAGCCAGATTCAGGCGATCGCCGAGGGGAACATCATCCTTTTCTATGGGCCGGATATCTTTAAGCGCCGGGGTGCTCTCGCCGGTGAGGGCTGCTTCCTCGATCTCGAGCGTAGCGGCTTCTACCAGCCGGCCGTCGGCAGGGACTTTATCTCCGGCCTCGAACAAGACGATATCGCCGGGTACCAGCTCCTCGGCCAGCACCTCGACGACTTGCCCGCCGCGCCGCGCCCGCGTATGCAATTGCATCATGGAGCTGAGCGATGCCAGGCTGGCTTCGGCTTTCTTTTCTTGAGAAAGGCTGAGGACGGCGTTGAATACCGTCAGGATAATCAGCAAGAAGAAGGTGTGGGAGTCGCCTAAAAGTAGCAAACTGACCAATCCGGTGACCACCAGGATGATCTGCATCAGGTCCTTGTATTGGCGTAGGAAAGCCCGCCAGCCGGGCTCTTTGGCTTTCTCGGCCAATTTGTTTGGTCCGTACTGGGTCAGGCGTTGCTGGACCTGGCTTGCATCAATTCCAGTTTCTACGTCGACATCGAGTTGTTTCGCCGCCTCTTCGACGGTCAGGCGGTGCCATGACTGGGGGAGGGAAGTTTCGGTCATTGATCGCTCCTTGATAACTTGGGAACAAGTATAAGATTGCGTTAATTATATAGCCGAAAGTAAATAAAAAACACCTCTCATAAGCACACAGATAGGAGGCGCTGCCACCGCCTCCTATCTGTGTGTATCTAATCTAAGAATTCTATCATTTATGCAGGCCCGGCAAGAATGCCTGCCAAATATTTGCCTCCTTTGGCTCATTAACCACCACTACTTTCAAAGTAGCGACGTTATTGCCAGGATGGATATCCAGGCCCGGCTCCAACAAGCGGGCGTACAGGGTGTGTACTCCCAGGCTCAGCGGGGTCCACTGCACCCAGGCGACATTGCCGGTGGAGCCCAGGATACCGGGATGGATTTTCTTGATGGCGATGATTTTGCCGCCATTGTTTGGATCGCCATCGTATAAGATGACCTGGCTGGCTAAGATCGACGGCTGGTCGGTGTCGACCTGGATGCGGACGAAGGCCCGCTGGCCGACATATAGCTGGCGGGTCCTCTGCCCAGGCAGGAAATCACGCAGCCCGGCCAGGATCTGGTTGAAAGATTGGCTCTTGTTCGGGCGCTCGGTAAAGACCATCAACGCCCGGCGTGAAGGTAGGCTCTCATCCCGTAAGGTATGGTGCAGCGAGCCGGTCAAGGTTTCATTGACCACTGAGACCGTGCGGAAGCCGGTGTTATTCTGGCCCGGATCGATATAGTTCTCCGGATTGGTTGTTGGTGTGCCGCAATTGGCTGTCAGGATGCAGAACGCAGGCGTATCGTCGCTGTCATAGATTTCGTCGATGATATTGCCTGGATCCAGCTCGACGAAAATACGCCAGTCCTGGACACTTCCGACCAGGCCTTTCAACTCCGGCGTCCAGTTGATTGCAGCGATCTTCCACGCCCGCGGCTCCAGATCGGTCACTTCGGTCGTACCGATCTCCTGGACATAATCAACCGGGTTAGCCGGGTTGGACCAGTCGCGCCAGGTAGCATAGAAATGGACCGGGAGCGTGGCGATGCGCCCATTTCGTTCTGAGAGGGTATAGTTGTAAACGCGCACTTCCAGGCGCACCGTCTCACCTGAAGTCACTTCATGCGCCAGGATTGGGTATTGGCCGGACTCAGGGTCGGGCGTCGCCTCGCGGATGAAAAAGCCGCGGATGAGCTGGCGCACGTCGTCGGTTTCCGGCGCCCAGCCGCTTAAATATCCATTTGCCGAATTAATTACCGGGCGGAAGCGATTGGGCAGGTTGAGGGCGGCATCGGGTTTTCCCGGGCCATATTTATATGAATCGCCGTAGATGTTCTCCCAGAACTCCGCTCCGGCGCTGTTTTCGGCGGGCGGCTCGGCGGCATAGGCCAGCTTCATCGCCCCATCCTGGGTGACATACAGCTCGGGGTAGAAGTTATAGGAGTAGGTTGTCTCCAGAGCCGGCTTGCTGATCGTGACGGTGCGAGAGGTTTCGGTCTTGGTTTCGGCGGTGCTGGCGTTGGTCCAGCTATTGCTCATGTCGAACGAGCCGCCAATTTCGGTGTCAATCGATAAGCCGCCGTGTTTTTTACTCGGTTCCTTCTTATAATACGCCTTGACATCAAAGTTCTCGGACATCGTTTCCGTGTACGACTGTTCCAGCCCCGAACCTTCGCTGCCGCTCAAGGTATAGTCCTGGGTATCCTTGGTCCCACCCACTGCTAATGCTTTCGAGCCCATCACCTGCTCGATCTTTTTCACGAATACTTCCGGATCGTTGCTGCTTTGTTCACAACCAGTCATGTCAGTCTGGCAGGGGATGTAGAAGGCGCCCAGGTCTTCCGGGTTCAAGAATTTATTTACCTCATCAGTAGAATAGAGATAGCGTGGATAAGAGAGAATGTTGCCGTTCTCCCAGGTCGGCTCCCAGCCATCCACGTTGGCCGCTGGTCCCATGTACTCGATCACGCTTTCGCTGTATGGAACCATGATGTCCATGTACCCGTAATGCAGGTTATTCTGCTCATCCACATATCTTGAGCCGTAAACCGGGTAGCGCCAGACTTCGTACTGGTCGATATCGTATTTGATGCCGTCGTCCCAGGTGGTTTCCGTTTCAAAGGACCAATTGGTGGACACCAGGTTATTGTTGACTGTGCTTTCTTCCGATTCCCAATCCTGTGCAAATTGATTTGAGAATTCAGCTCCAGCCGTGCGCAACTTCAACGGCCCGGAGTAGGAAGCGCCGGCGCTCACCTCCGTCGACCAGCCCATCGTCTCGGAAGATGTTTTCGTCGTGCTGTGGGTCGACTCCTTGCCAGAATCCAGCTTCAGCGAGGAAGTGAACTCCTGCCAGCGCGAGAGGGTTACCAGTCCTGGCTCTCCATCCAGGTCTTGCTGTTTACCCCACTGGTCCCAATAAGCATGCTTGGGGGGTTCTTGTAGGATGAATTGCACCCGCGCAGGATTTTGAAGCGTGATTACGGTGGGGGCGCCCAGGTAGACCGAATCTCCGTCTACGTCTGTGGCAACCACCGGCATACGTATCTTGATACAACTCTTGCAGACGGCAACGGGCGGAGACACAAAGGACCCTTTTTGGGTCAGAGCAGGCACTCCATCCTCTGTGGTCGGTGGTGTGATGTTAAATAAATAGGTTACGGTGCGGCCCCCAAACGCGTCCTCGATCAAGGCATTGTAAGCTACGGACCATTGGTAATTTTCCGGTGTGCGGTCGCCCTCAAAGCCGCCCGCGGCGATATCGAAATATGTTCCCAGTAGCTCGCTTGGAAATTCCACCCGGCTGGCCATCATCTTGTCGACATTTTCGAACCAGTAATAGAGTAGGCCAACCTTGAAATTTCCCACCGCATGGCCATATGCATAAACGATTTGGCTGGCGGATAGATCGGGATGGCCGCAATCTTCGACGTACCAGCATTCTGAGTTGTAGGGCTCGCCGAAAGTACCTGCCGCGATTTTCACCTGGATCGGGTATATATCGGCGACGTTCTGGAATACGAAGTTAGAGATGCGGGTTGACAGGTTATTGGTGGTAAAAAACTTGACTACATCGAAATTGGCAAGCCCATCATTAACGGCGCCGCCGCCATAAGCGCCCAGCGTCGAGCTATATGCTACGACCGTTTCCTCCACTCCATCTGAATCAAAATCGCCGGCCGCGAGATCCATTGCAATGAAGGTGTGGTTTTTGCTTGACTGCACCTCGCTGTCAGCCAGCGCCAGGCTGTGGGTCTTTGCTCCGCTGGTCGCATTGACTGTGGTGGTATAGCGGTATACATCCACCTGGTACTGGGTGTCATTCAGGCGGTAAGCTACGGCGATTTCATCGATCCCGTCGCCATTAAAGTCACCGGTAATCACAGCCAGGGCGTTACCGGCGCAAACCAGGTCGCCATAGGTGACGATACTCGTGGCGTCGATGGTCGCTGATGTGTTGGCGGTGGTCAAAACCGGAGCCAACACAGCCTCTTCTGCTGAATCGGAAAAATCTAGCACAGCCAGCTTGACGGGAAGCTGGTTATTGGCGCTCTGCCCGGCATAGGCGATGATGACTTCATCGCGGTAATTTTCCTGGCTGTCCCGGTAGTTATCCAGATCGCCGGCAGCGAGATCCATGAAGCTGTTGCATCTGTTAGATTTCGTCGGTACATACATGTCCGCAGCCTGCCACAACCAGTCGCTGCCCGGTTGGTAGAAGCGGAATTTCAGGCTGCTGTCCTGGGCAGTGACATACCCCACGCTATCATGCTCGGGGGTCAGGATACGACCGGAAGCAGCGGCGCGCTCCCAGCCCTCGGAGTCTGTCTCCACCTGGTTGCCTAGAGTGGTAAAGCTGGACAGGCTGCTATCGGGTTCCAGGAGGCTGATTTGCGCAGTATTGGCGCCGCCTGGCGACATCAGGAAAAGCTCGGATTCGGGCCACTCCATATAACTACCGGCCGGGTCGTTGACATCATTGGCCTCAGCGAAGACAGTCAGGGCCGCCGGGATCAGGGCGAGTAAGGCAATCAACGAGATGCCGATCCACAAGCTTCTCTTGATACTTAAAGGTTTTGTTTTAATATTCATATTGACCTCCGTTTTAGATGAATAGACGATTATGTTGGAATGTCGATTGAACTGCTTCCTTGAACGATTTCTTTGACCCACTCCAGGGTCAGGCTGCCGGTCGCTTGGCCAGCGTGCGCCTCCATACAACCATCTTAGGCCAATATGTCGGGCTTGTATACTCCTCCCCGGGATAGTAAAAGGATAGTCTCACCGGTCGGCGAGACTATCCAAAACGACATATTTTTAGCGACTGGCGCGGAGGAATAACCGATCTACTTTGCGCGGGCTCACTCACTAGAGCTCAGGACTTCCGCCCAGTGTGCCTGGTATTTTTTAGGCGGGTACCGGACAAAGGTTTGTTTGTGGAATTTATAAGGATCGGAATATAAAACATCCATGAAGGTTTGCCGGCTGGCAAAACTGTAACGCTCTTTCGGATCCAGGTACAGGTTGAAGAGCTTGGCGTTCGGATAGCTCTCAAGCGTCGTTGCCGCATCCGCGTTGATGACGTCAAAGTCGTCAAACGAAGTACCTCGGAACATAACTTTATATTCGGCGACCCGGTGACCGGAGTAGTTATCTTGCAGCCAGAAGTAGACGGTCTTGCGGTTCGATAAACCTTCGTCTGCCAGAAGGAAAGAGGTCTGGTCGACGCCATCGATGTAGCGATCCTTGGGTATTGAACTCGAAGCGCCAGCCAGGTTGAGCAAGGTGGGCAGGAAGTCGCAAAAGTCGAATAACCCGTCGTTGATCTGGCCGGGCGTGATCATTCCCTTCCAATAGACAACCCCAGGGACGCGCACGCCCCCTTCCCAGGTGCAACCGATGCTGCCGCGGAACGGTGTAAATCCGGCGTCCGGCCAGGGCTCCATCATTGGGCCATTATCGGAGAGGATGAAGATCAGCGTGTTCTCGAGTTGTCCGGTATCCTCAAGCGTCTTGACCAGCTCACCGAGGACGTCGTCCAGCTCGATCATACAGTCCTTATAAGGATACTTTGCTGGCGACTTGCCTTTATACTTGGGGTTGGGATAGTTTTTAATATGGTTTCCGCGCGTGCAGTGGTATAGGAAGAATGGTTTGTCGCTCTGGGCCATCTTTTTAATGAATTCCACGGAATAGTTCGTAAACTTCTCGTCGAGCAGCGCGCTGAGCTCGATCGTGATCTTCTCCACATTCTCGACCGGCTTGCCTTTCACGCCATGCACAATATTCGGATTAAAGGGCACGGTTTGGACCCAGGCCTGACGGTCTGGGTTCAAGGCGAATTCTGGCGCAAAGTTCTCATCCTGCCAGTCCGTGTACAGGCCAGACCAGCCGAGAAAACCGTAAAAATCGTCAAAGCCAACATTATGCGGCTGGCTGGCCTCATCCTCGCCGCAGTGCCATTTACCGACCCCTTGGGTCACGTAACCGGCCTTGCTCAGCAGGGTGGGCAGGGTAATCTCACTCGATAGAGAACCTTCCTCGCCGGCGAAGCTGGCCCGCAACTGGCCGTGCCGCATGGGCAGGCGCCCCGTGAGCAGGGTGCAGCGTGAAGGCGTGCAGGAAGGCTGCGAGTAAGTCGAGAGGAGCTGCAAACCTTCGTGCCCCAGGCGGTCCATGTTGGGCGTCGGCGCGCCGGTCATCAGTCCGCCGCCGTAGATGCCGAGGTCGCCCCAGCCGACATTGTCCATGAGAAAAATCAGGACGTTCGGTTTTTTCTTGGCGTTTTTGGCTAAGGCGTCCAGCTTTTTCTTTGCTTCGGCGGCCTGATCATCATGCGGGATGAATGGCTCCATGCTCTCGACTGGTTGTATGGTCTCGGCGGCCAGCGGATCGATGGAGCCGGGGACTTGCAAACGGCGAATAATGTTGGCCGCCAGGGCATCCGGCATGGCCATCGTCCTCAGCCCGCCTCCGGCGCTGGCTTGTACGGGCGCCACCCGCGCCACGCTGCCGATCCCGGCTGCCGCTGCACCGAGCCCCAGAGTCTTCAAGAAATCACGTCGTGAGAGATTCATTTTATTCTCCTTCTGATTTGATACGCCAGGCGTTTTCTTCTATAATTCCTTTGACCTGCCCCAGGGACAGTGTGCGGGCTTCCTGCCCGGCCAGCAGGATGGCCCGGTTCGTTTCCACGTCCAACCCGATGAGCAGCAGGCCGGGGTTTTTAAACAACAGGGGTAAGATATGGCTATCGGCTGTGCTTTCCAGGTCGTAAATCATTACGTCCGGGGCGCTATGGGCGGCCAGGGCATCGACCTCTCCCCAGGCAGCAGCCTGGATCACGTGCAGGTTTGGCGCCTGCGCCAGGCTGGCAGCGACCAGCGAGAGCAGCATCGATCCACCGTACAGGATAACCGTGCTCGTCACCATAAGATCATCTTAGGTCAATAAGTTGAGCTTGTATACTCCCCCAAAGGATAGAAATAGGATAGTCTCAACGACCGGTGAGATTATCCCAAAAGACATATTATTTTGCGGTTGGTCCTTACGAAACCCTATTCTCTAAGTTTTACCAGCCCCGTTTGTAGCGCGTAAGCAATCACCTGGGCACGATTTTTCGCGTGCAGGCGCTGCAATATTTCCCCCATGTGATACTTCACCGTGCTCTCGCTGACGTACAGTGTGGCTCCGATTTCTTTGTAAGATAAACCCTTGGCGACCATTTCAAGGATCTCGCGCTGGCGGGCGGTCAGCCCGGCAGGCTCTAAGGGTTTCTGTAAATCCTTCGCGCCTGTATTGTATTCAATTAACTCGGCTGCCTGGCGGGTGAATTCGCGCAGCAGGCGGGCGGAGAGCTCGGGCGAAAGCGGCGCTTCGCCGCGCTCTAACCCGGCCAGGTAGTCAAATAGTTCATTTGGCTTCAGGTTTTTGAGTAAGTAACCGCACGCGCCGCTCTTGAGCGCCTCGAACAGGTCAGCGTCTTCGGCGGAGGTGGTCAGCATCAGGATCTGGATATCTGGCATCTCGGTCTTGATCAACCGGGTGGCTTTAAGTCCATCACAATTGGGCATGCGGATGTCCATCAAGATCAGGTCTGGCTGAAGCGCTCGGGCTAACTGAAGGGCCTCCAGGCCGTCGTAAGCGGCGCCTACGACTTCGTAGCCGCCGGCCAGGAGCAGGTTTTGTAAACCTTCCACGAATAAACCGTGATCGTCGGTCAGAAGAATTTTCATTTGCTGCCCTGGGGGATGGCCGGCGCCAGGGGCGCTTCTAGCGGAACATGCACTTCGACCCGCGTGCCTTTTCTTGGCATTGAGTCGATGAGGATTTGCCCGCCAATGCGGGCGGCGCGTTGTTGCATGACCTGCAGGCCGAAGTGTTCCCCTTCTCTTTGGTCAGCGGGGTTAAAACCGGCGCCATCATCGGCAATGGTTAACCACACCTGCCCATTGCAGACTTTAAGCCGCACGCTGACCTGGCAGGCCCCGCGGGCGTGTTT
The DNA here is from genome assembly GCA_041912175.1 of Anaerolineales bacterium. Taxonomy (GTDB): domain Bacteria; phylum Chloroflexota; class Anaerolineae; order Anaerolineales; family UBA4823; genus CAZAGA01. The sequence goes on from JAYRNN010000023.1 coordinate 9,986, forward strand.
GCGCACGTTAGCCAGCGCCTCCTGGGTGATGCGGATTAGCTGGACTGCGGTCGGCGGAGGCAGCTTGGGTGGACTGCAAGGCGTTTCCCGTGTATCACCAGAAATTATGCGCTCTGCTGGGTCGATATCCATTTCGAGGCGCACGGCCAGGTGGGTCGATTGTTCAAATCCCGCCACAACCTGGCGCAGGGCGTCGTAAAAGTTTTCCGCCGGCAGGCCGACGGAAAGCAAACTGCCGATCATTTCGCGGGTTTCTGCGTGGATTCCCCCCGCGGCTTCGCTTAAGCGCACCAGGGTATCTTTGGCGGCCTGGTTTTGGCCGCTTTGCAGATAAATCTGGGCCGCCTGGGATTGAAGGTTAAGGAAGGCCAGGCTTTGTGAAATTCCATCATGCAGCTCGTTGGCCAATTGCCCGCGCTCTTCCAGGGTCGCCTGCGCCCACAAGGCCTGCGCCTGCTGGCGCTGCGCCATTCTGGCTTCAGTAATATCCTCAAACAGGAACACCTGCCCCATCCGCCAGCCGCTGGCTTGCAGAAGAGGTAAGCTGATCACCCGATAGACGCGTTCTAGATGGTCAGCTTGAACGGTTACCTCCTCTGAGACAGGCTTGGACTCGATCAGTGAGGAAAGTTTTTCCCACCACTCGCCCAAAGTCTGGAAGGCGAGCTGGCGCTGCGCTAATCTGCTGGGGCGCGCCGGCAACTGCGGGAGACCAGGCAGCTCCCGTGCAGCGCTATTGAAGTCAACCAGGCGGTTCTCGGCATCCAGCACGATCAGACCATAAGGCATGCAAGCGATGGCCATGTCACGCGCTACCGGCACCACGCGCAGTAGCCCGAAATTATACAAAGCCACAAGATAAGCCAACATGGAGACCCCGTCTAACAGGATGGTCACCTGGATCGGCGAGATGACCATCTGCGCTGGATCAAAGGTAACAAAAGCGGCTGTTGGAACGATACGGCCGATCATAATCAACAGAATTGGCGCCCAGAACGCTGGGGCGCGCAGCAGACAGGCGAAGAGTATGCCGAGATTGACCAGGACCAGAATTACGGCATATGAATAAAGTCCCCAACGGAGAAGATTGTACCTTACGAATTTTTCAATCCCGAAATGATACGCATGGGGGTCTGCTGAACCGGGTATTAAAAAGGCCAAAATTAACAGGAGCAGTGCAGGGAGAAATATCAGGTATAGGCTACGCCGGGCGAGCCATTTTTCGTTGCCGGTATACTCTATGCTGAACAATAATTCCAGCGGAGCTGTCGCCAGCGCGCAAACGCACTGTATCACCCACAGCCCATAGCGTAGATTGGGAGAGCTAACTAAAGTCAAGATAGCGGCAGCCAAAGCCCACACAAACCACACCACTACCGCCCAGGCGAAGTAGCGTGTTCCAGGCCGGCGCGGCTGTGTCCAGACGTACCAGCCGATCAATCCGGCAAAAGCAGCAATCACCAGATAAGGCCAGGGTTGATGAAGAAAAGTGATGTTCATGGCAAACGGGTCGGTATGAGTGTTCTAAGCGAGCAGGGATTTTCTGCGATTTATTGTTGTGATCGCATCGTCTCAAATTATAGCTTTAAAAATTAAACTTGCCATTTAAACGGAATAAAATCGGTTCTAAGTTCAGTTAAAAATAATCACTTCTGTGGAAGAGGATAGGTAGAGCAAATGCAGCAGATTACCTCCTATGCTCTTTGTGTAATCGGCAAAGGTTGGTTCTCAACAATTTCACAGGATATTCTTGGGATTCTCACAGGCTGGAATTGTAGAATACAAAAAATGAAAGGATAAGATATGAAAAAGACACTCGTCGTTGTTCTACTCTTGTTTGTATTTGTACTATCCGCATGCGCTGGGAACCCCGGTGTAACCGCCAGCCAGGCGACTGCCCAACCCGTGGAACAGGTAGGCTCAGTACCAGCCGAGCCGGCGAGCGCTGCTGAGCCAACTGCAGCCGAGCAAGCGGCGCTGGCCGAAACTAGCGCCACGACCGCCGCCCAGGCAGTTACGCTCAACACGGATTATGAAAATGCGCTATCGATCGAGATGCAGCTTTTGTTTGGATTGTTCAAGCTATCCGATACCGACCTGGTAGTAACCGCTGAACAAGCCCAGGCGCTGCTGCCTTTTTGGAATGAGCTCAAGACGCTCAATCAAAGCATGGCCCCAGCCCAACCCGTCGCCGGTCAAACAGATAGTAGCGGGACCGCGTTAGCGCAGAGCGTGGATCCTGAAACCCAGGCTAAGTTGGATGCGTTGGCAGCGCAGATATTGGCAATCCTGACGCCTGAGCAAATTCAGGCTATTGCCGGGATGAAAATCACCCAAGAAACCGCCATGACGATCATGCAGGAACAATCCATTAGCATGGGGGGCCCGCAGGGCGTGACGGCGGGGACGCCTCCAACGGGGAACGGCGGCCAGCCGCCCCAAGGCAACCCGCCAGGGGGTGGGGCTGGCGCAGGAAGCGGTAACCAGCCTCCTCAGGGTACGCCGCCAGCCGGTGGACCCGGTTCTGGACAGGCCTCCGGTATGCTGGCCGGGAGCATGCTCCCGCCAGGACTGATCGATGCCTTGATCAGTCAACTGGAAAAAATCGGCGGAGTCTCTACTGAAGCAACTACCTCGTCTGGATCAAGCGCTAATTCGGTTTCCGCTTCAAGCAACACAACCGCGGCGGTTTATTCCCAGAGCGGCGGCAGCCAGTCGCTGGATGGACAATCCTTTACGGCGAGCGAAACCGACCAATCGGCCGTGTATGTATCGGATGGCGGCGCGTTGACCCTGACAAACGCCACGATTACAACCAGTGGTAACACCTCTTCCAATGACAATAGCAGTTTCTATGGCTTAAATGCAGCCGTGTTGGCCGCCAGTGGAAGCTCGATTAACCTGTCGGATAGCAGCATTTCGACCAGCGGTACAGGCGCAAACGGAGCCTTTGCCACCGGTAGTGGCTCCACTGTGAACCTGTCCGATGTCACCATCCAGGCTACTGGGGATGGTGGCCACGGGGTGATGGCGACCCAAGGCGGGGTGATGACGCTCAATCAGGTCAATATGACGACCTCTGGTAAGAACTCCGGCGCGATCGCCACGGATCGCGGTAGTGGAACGATCACTGTCACCGGCGGCGTGGTTGCCACCAGTGGTCAAGACTCGCCGGGCATCTATTCCACTGGCGCGATTACCGTGTCGGGGGCCACGATCAGCGCCAGCGGGGCAGAGGCGGCCGCGATCGAGGGCGCCAATTCGATCATCCTTACGGATACTGACCTGTCCTCGACATTTGATAACAAATGGGGTGTGATGATCTATCAGAGCATGTCAGGCGACGCGGAAGGCGCCCAGGGCATTTTCACAATGACCGGCGGCTCGCTGACCTACACTGCCGCCAGCGGTCCGTTGTTCTACGTCACCAACTCGACCGGGATCATCACCTTGAAGGATGTAACTCTGACTGCCGGAGCAGGCGAGTTGATATTGGCCAGCGCCGGCAATTGGGGACAGAGCGGCTCAAATGGCGGCAGTGTGGTTTTTACGGCGGATGGGCAAAGCCTGAGTGGCAACTTGGTTGCTGACAATATCAGCGCCATCGCACTCACACTGCAAAACGGTTCAACCCTGGCGGGGGCGATTAACTCGGGCAATACGGCTAAAGCCATCAATTTGACCCTGGATGCTTCCAGTTCGTGGAATGTAACCGCCGATTCGTACCTGACCTGCCTGGATGATGCAGCAGGGATTTCTGGCACGAGCATCACGAACATTATCGGCAATGGCCATA
>JAYRNN010000024.1:0-2056 GCA_041912175.1 Anaerolineales bacterium
ATCTGGCTTTCTTCGGTATGTTTTCGGGCGTTTAACACCTCATGTGGGATGCCGCCTTGTAGGTCTGCTATCAAACGCTCTTGATTGGCAGCGGGCAGCTCAAGCAAAGTTAATAAACGTTCCAGGTTTTGGCCATCTTCTGGGTTGAATGATACATCCAGATCGCGTGCATACTTACGCATTTCATTGATATCCAGTTTCTCAAGAGGCTGATTCATAAACTGCAATTCAGCAATTATCCTGCCGTCTTCCTCACGATTATTTTTCTCCATCCAGTACATGCGTAAGAGCATCACCTGGCACAATCGGCGTAAAGGTTCGGCGCGGAGCCGGTTCGAAACCCGCTCCGAAAGCTCAACCGAGGTGGTGCCGACAAGCAAAGGCCGACCAAGGACATGGTTTTGCAATATTTCCTTTGCAATCGAACGCAGCTTGGCCTCTTCTGTGCGATAGACGACATCGGGATAATCTTTTCGTCGCCAATAAATAGGGGCGCGGGATGGATCATCTTTGTGAGCATAATAACGGTACTTGTATCCCTGTGGATCGCGGCCATCAAGTTCTTCCAACCCTGATCCTGTTCGCATAGCCTGGTATTCCAGGTTTGTCGGGATTGCTAGAACGCCCAGCTTATATATTTTGTCGAATTCCTCGGCCTCTGTAACCGCGGTGCCTGTCATCCCAGCCAATTTGTCGTACATCCGAAAGTAGTTCTGGATTGTAATCGTGGCATAGGTGACAGATTCACTTTGAACTTTGACGCCTTCTTTTGCTTCAACGGCCTGGTGGAGACCGTCTGACCAGCGCCTACCTGGCATCAACCGTCCAGTGAACTCATCGATGATGACCACCTTCCCAGCCTGCACAAGATAATCTTTATTCCGTCGGAAAAGGAATTGAGCACGCAATGCTTGCTCTAAATAGCCCATTTGCCGGGCTTGTTCAGGCAGAATATCTTCGGGGCGATCTGGATCGCGCAACGGAGCGCCGAGTGCTTCTTCCACTCGACCCTCGCCTAGTTCAGAAAGTGTCACTGTCCGATCTTTTTCGCTGATCTCATAATCTTCAGGACGCAGCGTGCGCACAATTTGCGCCATGCGGATATACCATTCGGCTTCATCTTGGGCAGGGCCAGATATAATCAATGGCGTCCGGGCTTCATCGATCAGAACATTATCAACTTCGTCAACAATCGCAAAATAATGGCCGCGCTGCACCCGATCCTCGAGGCGCATCGTCATGTTGTCACGAAGATAATCAAATCCAAACTCACTGTTTGTGCCATATGTGATCTCGGCAGCATATGCTTCTTGACGAGGGACAAGTTGTAAGTGATCCAGATCTTCATGCGGTGATTCATGGCTGAAATCCACCAAAAAGGCCTTTTTGCCATTTTCGGTGCGGGCAGCCATCTGCAGCACACCCACACTCATCCCCAAGGCCAAATAAATTGGCGCCATCCATCGCGCATCTCGCCTGGCGAGGTAATCATTCACTGTAATGAGATGCACGCCCCTACCAACGGGTAAACCATCAATCGGCTCGAAGATCCAGGTTTTGGGATCCTTTCCCCAACGTTTTTGGGCTTGTTCTATCCATTCCGGGTTGAGGTTGAGCGTATTCAAATAAATCGGTAAAGTTGCTACAAGGGTTTTGCCCTCGCCGGTGCGCATCTCAGCAATTTTGCTATGATGCAGTACCGATCCACCAATTAATTGTACGTCGTAATGACGCAAACCCAGGGTGCGCTTGCTTGCCTCACGGACTGCGGCAAATGCTTCGGGCAGGATATCCTCTAAGGTTTCGCCAATAGCTAATCGCCGGCGAAATTCAACAGTTTTTTCTTTTAACTGTTCGTCTGTCAATTCTTCATACTGCGATTCCAAAGCGTTGATCGAATCAACCAAATCGGAATAGCGCTCAATTTCGCGTTTCATGGGGTCGCCCCCAAAGATCTGTACGAATTTCTTTAACATATATGGTTACCTCGATGGAGCGATTATAGCATAGGCATGTTAAAGGAATCTATGAATCAATCGGACAGAGGCCCGATGCA
>JAYRNN010000025.1:0-3204 GCA_041912175.1 Anaerolineales bacterium
GATGCGGCAATCGATTGGTCGATTAGCCGATTGGACAATCAGTCACTGGGGCGAAAAGTCAATGGGTGGAATTTCGAGGTTAAATATGTATCAACCTGGTGGTGTGTGGCCGGCTTCCCTGGCCACAGGGTGGCTCCGCCTAACCCGGATAGGGTGACATTGACGTTCTTAATTTGAAAGTCGGCGCTACTCACGTTACCCACGCCAGAGATATCAATCGGAGCCTGGCGGTTTGACCCGTTACATCTATTCTAGAGCGTCTGCCTGCCCCGCTCTGCGCGGCGGTAACCGGGTTTCGAGAATCGAGTGAAGAGGGTGCTAATAAATCTCCAGGCTCTTCCCTCGATTCTCAATCTACTTTGGAGTACCTGGAACGGGCGAACCTGTTCCTGGCGCCCCTGGTATCGCTATCACCAGTTGTTTACCAACTTGCTGCGTGCGCAGCTCCAAAAATCGCTCGGCGCAGAAGGCGTGGCTCAACTGCACGTGCGCGCCTCTGAATGGCGCGCACAAAATGGCCTGGTGTTGGAAGCGATCCAACACGCCTCCCTGGCCGCGGACGACGAGCGGGTCGAACGTTTGATCGAACAGAACTACATGGAAATGGTGAGCCGCGGCGAGCTGTCCTGGATGCGCTCCTGGACGGAAAAGCTCACCCAAGAACAAATCTGCCGCCGGCCCTGGCTTTGTATTTACGAAGCGCAGAGCCACGCCTGGTTCGGAGAATTGGACAAAGCCGACCGGCTGCTGGAAGCGGCCGAAACACACATCCATTCTGAGATTCAAACCCCAGAATCTCTGACGATGCTGGGACACCTGACCTACGTGAGAAGCCGGGTGACTGCAATGCGCGGGGATCTGCCGCGCACGATTGAGCAATGCCTGGCGGCGCGCAGGCTCATCCCGGCCGGCAACCTGGCCTTGCACCTGGACATCGGTATGACGCTCGGTTATGAATACTTTCTCAACGGCGATTATGACCGCGCTGTTCCGAGCTTACGTGAGACGATCCGGATGTGTACCGCCGCGGGGTCGATCATCAACACTGTCGCCGCAGACTGCGTGCTGGCGCGCCTGGTCGCCAACCGGGGTCTGCTGAACCAGGCGTTCGACCTGTACCGGCAGGCCGCACAATCGATCGCCGAGATGAGCGGGCGAAATCTCGGGGCCAGCGCCCTGGTAGAAGCCGGGCTTGCAGAAGTGTGCTGCGAACGGAACGATGTGGAGGCCGCTCTGGCCCACGTGAACCAGAGCTTGAAGCTGTTACCGTGGTGGGGGAAGGCTGACGATTTTGTACTGGCTTATGTCACCCAGGCGCGTATTCATGCAGCGGGCGCGAACAAGGGCGAAGCGTTGGAGGCCGTCAAAAAAGCCAAACAGATCGTTCAAACCAGTGGTATCTTCAAAGAGGCTCGCCAGGCGGCCGAGGTCGCCCAGGTTAAGCTGTGGCTGGCGCAAGGCGACCTTCAACCAGCCAACCGCTGGGCAGCATCGGTGGAGACGCGTATGCGCTCGGACGGCCGGTATGGGTTTGAAAATGAGCTGCATCATATCACCCTGGCGCGAGTATGGATCTCGCAACATCGGTTTCACCGTCTTTCTTGACGAGGGTCAGCCAATCCAAATCCTGCTGGCGCAGGTTGACGCTGGTCCGCTACGGGACTACGCCGTCCATTTGCAATCTCAATTCAAGGCTGAAGCGCATGGGAGTACAGCGAAACAAGAAAAAGGCGCTCCAACCAGCGAATCCAGGGCAAACACGGAAGAGGCTGTGACCGAACCTCTTAGCCGGCGCGAGCTGGAAGTTCTCGAACTCATCGCCTTGGGCAAAACAAACCAGGAGATCGCCGGGCGGCTCTTGGTCTCGCCGGGGACGGTCAAGGCGCACACAGCCAGCATCTACCGCAAGCTGGAGGTCGCCAACCGGACCGAGGCTGCGGCGCGCGCCAGGCAGCGAGGGATCTTGAACGAAAAGTCCCTCGAAACCATAAAAATCAACTCTCCAATATCCCTTTCGGCAGATGCGGGCCACTTCAGTGCGGCGTACACTATCGAATGGACAAGTAAAACGAGACTACTTCGCCAGGCGCGCTCGCAAGGATCCAATAAGGAAAAAACTATTTGTGAAACTCCTGCACAGGCAAATTTGAGCGGTACCGATAAAGGATAAACCCGAAGCAACCCATCAAGAAAGCGTAGATAACTCCTTCTGTGGCTGGGGATAATAGCATCCCAGGGAAACCTCCGATCAGGGCAACGAAACCTAATGAGACCAGCGGCATACTAATCAGGTTGGCGGTGGTGTGCATCAGCCAGCTAGTCCAAACGGTCCTGCTCACCAGGCGCAGCTCTCCATAAGCAAGCGCCTGAAATGGAAGCACCAGGAAAGACAAGGCAATGAGAACAGGCACATTCAAGCTGGTTTGTTTTTGGAGCTCGGAGCGATCTAAAAAATAGAGGTAATATGGGATGTGCCAACCAGCCCAGATGAAACCCGTCAAGATCGCATTCGCAAAAGGATGTAATTTCAGAGACTCGAAGCGGGGGGTCAGATAACCGCGCCAGGCAAATTCCTCAAAAATATTCTTGATCATTACCGCAATAAGAACCGTACCTGCCGCCGAAAGATAAGCCCCCATACCTCGTTCGAAGAAACCAGGAAGCGTAGTCGTCCTGAGAGCTACACCAAGAGCTACGACGATACAGGTGATCATTGTTGGAATGAGCAAGGCGATCAAATACCAGACCCAAGCGGTTTTCAAATAGGGCCGAAGTCCAAAATCCTGCCAGCCATCCCCACCGAATGTGCGCAGGAGGAGATTCGCGGCCAGCGGTAAGACCAGCCAGACCAGCGCGCCTAATCCCATCTGCGAGCTTTGCGAGAAAAGCAAACCGTCGAGCGCCTTACCCACAAAACCACAACTCAGCGTCACAAGGGTAAAAATGAGGATGTTTCGAACTGTTTGCTCTTTATTGGGCGCTGCCGTGTGCATATTTACGTCTCCTTTATCAGAATTGCCTGATTATAATTTCAATTCGATATTAATTACTTGATTCACCGGCTGGAGTACAATGCGGTTACAATGGTCGTGAAACGCGCTATCATCTACGAATTTTGAAAGGACAAGCTATGATTGAACTTACGGGTCAAGGATTGACGATCGAGCAACTGGCGGCGGTCGCCCGGCAGCGAGAGCCGGTGGC
>JAYRNN010000026.1:0-4664 GCA_041912175.1 Anaerolineales bacterium
GCCTGGGCTGGCGGAAGCTCCTCAATATTGAGCGCCCAGCAGCGCCCATCCTCGTCTTTCAACAGGATCATTGCGTCCAACACCTGGATCGTTCCGGAGGCTGCCTGTCGCTCAAGCTCTGCCAGAACGCCGCCGTCGAAGCGCGGTTCTCCAGCAGCTACAACAATCACATCAACGGGTCCATGTTTGATCATTTTTTCTCCTATCCTTTTATGGACAGGCCTCGCCCGTCCATAAAACTAAAAAATATTATTCTTAAGGTAGGGTCTCAGGGTAATATGGGACTGCCTTGCGGTTGTGATAACCGCCTACATAGCTGGCAATGTCTGCCATGATGCCAAAGCCGAGCCAGAGCCAATCCCAGCCGTTCAACACCTTCGATAATATTTGAATATGTCTGAGGCTGCACCGCACCTGCCGATAAGAACTTCTACCTGTTGCAGTGTGCCATTTGTCAATGTATAGTAATTATAGTGCGACACCGAGTATCGCACTATAATTACTAGCAAGAATCTTTACTGGACCGCGATATAGACCCAGAATTGGCAAATTGTCTGGCCGCCATAAGATATCTGCCACAACTCGCCGAAAGCGCCTGGGCTAAAGGGCGCCAGCATGGGTACAGTGAAGTTGTAGGTCGCACCCGGCGCTACCGTGGTGGCCAGATCGTACCCGTCCGGGCCAGTATGTAACCAGACATTGTTGTATGCGCCCACGAAGGTGACATCGTATTCATTCTGGTCCCATTTTACAGTACCGGTATTTTGGAGCACCCAGGTGGTATCGAACGGCGCTCCGAGCCCAGCCACAGTGCCATCCGCCGGGGTTTGCGATACCAGCACGCAGCCCGATGTACCGGTCGTGGGCGGCGGGGTCGATTCCACAACCGGCGGGGCTGGCGGCGCCTCTACAACTGGAACGTTTTCGGTGCCTTGGGTATAGACCCAATCAGCCGACACCCAGCCAAAGCCATCCGCCGAGTACTGGGTGGAGATCTTCACCTGCCACCAGGCGCCGTCGGCGCTCTTCCCACTCACCTCGCCGGTGGCGCCAATCGGCGCAACCACCAGCACGGGGTAATTGGTGCCAGGTCCACTACGCACGTTCACAAAATCCACTGCAGTAGCCGTAGGCACGCCAGCCGGTGGTGCAGGCGGCGGCGCTGTGGTGGCTGCCTGGGGTGTTTCAATCGTTTGGATACCATCCACGTTCTCGGCATAGGTATACGCCGCGCTGACCCAGCCATAGCCGGTGTTTACCATTGCCGGATCGAGACGAATAACCCACCACTGGCCGTCTTCGCTCTTACCCAGCACCCTGGCGTTCGCGCCGAGTGGCGCCAACCCATAGGCCGGGAAGTTCGTAGCCGGGCCAGAGCGCACATACACATTCGCGATGGCAGTGGCTTGTGGGTCGCCCGGTTCAGGCGGGACAAGCTCGACGGTTGGCGGAACAGGGGGTGTGGGGAGCACAGCCACACCGTCAGCATTGCTGACCGTTACCCAGGCAGCATCCACCCAACCGCTTCCGCCAGGGGCGACCGGCACGCTGATCGCCCACCACAAACCATCCTCGCTCTTTCCAACAACCTTAGCACTGCTGCCGCCCAGGAAAGCGCCATAAACAACATAGTTCGTACCGGGTCCGCTATTAATTGTCGTACTATAGTTGGCTACTGCGGCTGGCTCGCCCTCCGCAGGCGTGGGCACAACTGCCACCGGGATATTCGGATCGGGGGTGGCGCCAGGGGGCGGCGCCAGGGTTGGCTCTGCCGTTGGTGCAACAGTCGCCGCGGGCGCCTGTGTGGGAGCAGGCGCATTCTGGGTCATATCCGCCACGACGGTTTGGGCGGATTCAGTCTGGATTTGCGCCACATCCTGAGTTGGCGCCGGGGTGGCTGCGGGGGCGCAGGCGCTGAGTACCAAAGCCAGGACGATCGTAACGATCCAAATCTTTGAAAGTTGTCTTGGTTTGTTCATTCGCATATTCTATCTCCTTGTAAGTACCGTTTTAACACTTTCGCTCTATTCGATATTGAGCTTGATGCCGCCCATCATGCCGGCTACTGCGTTGTAAACCACGGCAATCAACAAGCCGGCCAGAGCGCCTGGAATGGCGTTGATCAGGCTGCGCCAGAAAACCGCCAAGAAAGTGGCGAAACTGTAGACGGTCCAGTTTCCCAGGTTCATATCGATCCACCAGGACTGGGCGCCGAAGATCCATCCCAGGATCCAATAAGTAAAACCAAAAACAAATGTCCAAAAGACTGCCAGTACGGCGCCATACAGGACAAACGAACCAACATTTACGGATTTAATCGCTTTCATCGTGAAATACTCCTCTTAAAAGTGTGAATAGTTTTGTCGGGTAATCATTGCTTTTGAAAAATTCACTCAATTTATGTTTCCGCTTTCCATCCTTCCTACTTAAGTCAATCGAGCCTTGTACAATGGATAAATTACTCATTTGTTACTTAATTGCGTGTAAGTCAGGCAAAGCACTGAAAGAACCGGAAGATGTAGCTCATACAACGAGTTTAAAACGCCCTGCAGGGCGGCCTGGTCGCTCAGCTCTCCTTGCAAGGTTGTAACCGGGGGATTGCTCTCGCTAATGGCAAGGCATACTTCCATCCCTTCCATAAGATCAGACCAGTTGGGTTCGACCCTTCCTTGCACCATGATCTGGTAAGTCGCCGGGCGATCGAAGGAGATTGCACGCTTGCGCGGTGTACTCATCTTGAATCGATGATAGTCGATTTTTTCGCGTAAAAACACTACCAAAAGGTAGGATTATGGTAGGATTAACTTCGGGAATGGTAGGGTTAATTTAGGGGAAAGGCGCCTGCCATGTAGGCGGTTCAGCGTGGGGGAAGAATGTTCAAATCTTCTGCTCTGGCAACAGCATCCCAACGCCGGTTTACGCCGAGCTTAGCGTAGAGGTTGATGGTGTACCCTTTGGCGGTCCCATGGGAAATATTGAGTAATTGTGCGATTTCTTTGATGCTGGAGGGCCCTCGCAATAAGGCCAGCACCTCGAGTTCCCGGTGTGTAAGGGGCTCAGTCAAAGTCGATCTATCGATTGAGGGCTGGCGCACCGGGCTTTCGCTGCTGACCTCATTTTTATCCTCTTCTGGAAATGCCGCCAGAATGCGATTGATCGTCTCCGCCGAGTAGCCTTGACTGGCGAGCCGGTGCAGCATCGCCTGCATGGGCGCCCCCAGGTCGACGAAAACCCGGATAAAGCCGCCAAGCCGGGCGAGGTCCACCGCCTGCTTCAGCACTGCGTCAGCCGCGGCCAACGCCGAGCCGGTTTCCCCCTCGCCACGCAGCGCCATAGCATCCAACGCCAGGGCACGCAAAGCCAGCATCTCGATCTTGGAGCGAAGATTATGGGTTCGGTCGGCAATCTCATCCAGAACGTCCAATATTCGAGTTGCCAGGTGCAGATCGGTATCCCCGCCCCTGGCTACCAGGACGCGGGCACGGGTCACCTGCGGTTCTTCCAGCCATATAAGAGGCTGATCCGGCGGCGGATCAGTTTGCTCGCTGACCCAATTGCCTGCCCCTTCTAGATCGCCTTGCATGAGCATCAGCCGGGCGTGCAGGGAGCGCGTCCGGTTGTCTTCGCTGCCCGTCTGCTCCAGGTCGAGCTGGCTGATCCACTCCACCATCCGCCAGGCTTCATCGCTCTCTCCTTTGATTTGGTGGATTAACGCCAGGCCTGCAACTGCATCGCGATAAACAGTATTTATGACTGTAAAGCGATTTTCGACAATCTGGGTAAAGTGCTGCGCGGCGGTCTCCAGCTCATTTCGTTGGTAATGCACCACACCGAGAAAATAGTCACCCCATTTCTTCATGATGGTCAACCCGGAGAGGTCTGCCCCTTGGAGCAGCACCTGCGCAATTTGCCTGGTCCGCTCCAGCCGGCCGCTATTGAGGGAGTTGAAACACAATGGTAGTAAAAGGCGCAGGGCATAGGCATCGGTCTTATCGACGCAAGACTCATATTCATCCAACAGCAACCGTTCGGCCGCTAGTGTCTGGCCGTCGGCGTGCATGGACAATCCCAGGTATAACATCGCCCCGCTTCCGCGCACGAACGACCACGATGGAGGCAGAAGCGCCAATGCTTGCCGGCAAAAGTCGATCGCCTGCGTGGTCTGGTTACTGAAATACGCTTGCTGAGCTCTAAACACAAGGATTTGCCCACGCAGGAGCTGCAGGTCATCCACCGGCAGCGATGCACTCCCCTCTGAATCCAGCAGGGCTCCTACCTGCTGGATCAATGGAGGTAGTTGATCAAGCCGCCATAAGAAATGCAGAGACCAGATCTTGATCATCAACAACTCGGGGTGTTGTTGGATCATCTCCTCCGGCAGCAGGCGCAGCCAGCGCTCCAGGGTCGGGCGGTCAGCACGGTTCAGCACATCGCGCAGCCCGGCGCTTATCTGGCGCGCAGCCAGATCGAGGTCGCCGGCTTCCAGGGCATGATGCAAAGCTTCTTCGACCAGACCATGCTCATCGAACCAGGCTGAAGCCCGGAGATGCAAGTTGCTCATTTCATCGGGCGCCATTTCAGAGGACAACCTGTGTTGCAGCAATTCCCGGAATAAATGGTGATAGCGGTGCCATTCCCGACGGTTATCCAAGGATATCAGGAAC
>JAYRNN010000027.1:0-21461 GCA_041912175.1 Anaerolineales bacterium
GACGCGCGATTTCTTGTGGAAGATTACCGAATTATATGGCAAAGATGAAGAGAAAAAGGAATAGTCCACGATGGACGCCCTGGTCACATATTTACAACGCGTGACGCCGGATTTGTTACAGGGGATTGTAACGACCCTGAAACTGACGGTGGTCGCCTTGACGCTTGGCGTGGCGCTTGGCCTGCCGGCGGCGCTAGCGCGCGTATATGGCCCGCGCTGGCTGCGCAACCTGGCGATTGGCTACATCGAGCTGTTCCGCGGCACCCCATTGCTGGTGCAGTTGTTTGTGGTTTATTATGGCTTACCGGCCATTGGGAGGATGTTTGGCGTTCCCTGGTTGGGTATTACCTTGGACCGTCTGCCGGCGGCGTTTCTCACGCTTGGATTAAACAGCGGCGCTTACCAGGCAGAGTACTTCCGTGGGGCCATCCAGGCAGTTGGCGGAGGCCAGATGACCGCTGCGCGTGCCTTGGGGATGACCAAGATGCAGGCGATTATCTATATTATTCTGCCGCAAGCGCTGCGCCTGGCGATCCCGGCCTGGTCGAATGAAGCCGTTTCGATGATTAAATATACCGCGGTGGTGTTCCTGATCGCTGTGCCAGATCTTATGGGTAAGGCCAAAATCCTGGCCGGGCGTTATTTCAACCCAATCGAAATTTATATCACCGTGGCATTGATCTACCTGGTCCTGGTGACGATTGCTACCTGGTTGGTGCGGGTATTAGAGCGCCGCCTGCAAACGCCGGAGCTGCACCTGGAAACCGCCCGGCATTGAATCTTTTTTGTATTGTGGGGCTGTCCCAAAAGAAATTTTTGGGGCAGCCAAGACCCATTTAGAGGGTTCGAGGGGAGAGATGACCCCCGCATGTGGGGGTCATCTCTCCCCAACCCCCCCTTTTTGGACAGCCCATAAAAATAAATTGACGTGTATAGAGGAGCTATGAAAAAGTATAACTTTGCTGATTCGCAATCCTGGGTCCACCAGGTGTTGATGCCCAGTTTTGCAGAAGACTGGCCGCTGTTGCCGGTCGAACGCGCCGCGGGCGCTTACCTTTACCTGGCCGACGGTCGGCGTATCCTGGACTTCACGTCTGGAATTGCCGTTGCCAATGTCGGCCATGGTCACCCCAAGGTTTTGGCCGCCGCCCATGCCCAGATGGACAAGTTTGTCCACAGCTCGGTAGGCATCACCCTGCACGAGTCGCTCTTACAGCTCACCCAGGCGCTGACTGCAGTTCTTCCGCCGAAGATGGATATGTTCTTCTTTGGCAACAGCGGCGCCGAGGCGGTTGAGGGTTCACTCAAACTGGCCCGCTATGTCACCGGCCGTCCGGGGATCATTGCCTTCGATGGCAGCTTCCATGGGCGGACGTATGGCGCGGCTTCGGTCACCTCGGTCAAGTCGAAATATCGTAAGCACTATGAGCCGTTTGTCCCAGGTGTTTATTTTGCACCGTATGCTTATCCATATCGCTGCCCGGCCGGTTCGGATGACGACGGCGTCATCCAATGGAGCCTGGATGGGCTCCAAAAAATCTTTGATCGACTGATCCAACCCGATCAGGTGGCCGCGATGATCGTCGAGCCGATCCAGGGCGAAGGCGGCTACGTCGTCCCGCCGGCCGGGTTCCTGCCCGCGCTGCGCCGGATCTGCGACGAGCATGGCATCCTGTTAATCATGGACGAAGTGCAGACCGGCTTTGGGCGCACCGGCCAGATGTTCGCCAGCCAGACTTTCAATGTCCAGCCGGATATCATGGCCATCGCCAAGGGCATTGCGAATGGCTTTCCGCTCGGCGCTACGGTTGCAAGTCACGAGTTGATGAGCCAATGGCCTGCCGGGTCGCATGGCACCACCTACGGCGGCAACCCGATTGCTTGTGCGGCGGGGCTGGCGGTGCTAGATGTGATCCGGGATGAGAACTTGCTCGAAAACTGCCGGGTTATGGGGGCTCGACTGCTGGAAGGATTCCGCGGTTTTCAGAAGAAATATGCCTTTATCGGCGATGTGCGCGGGGTCGGCCTGATGATTGCGATGGAGTTGGTCGTGCCAGGGACGAAGACGCCGGACGGGACGACCGCCATGAGCGTGTTGGACGCATGCCTGGAGCGCGGTTTATTGGGTTACATGGCCGGTTTGAAAGGCCAGGTGATCCGCCTGATCCCGCCGCTGAATGTGACGGCCGAACAGGTGGAAGAGGCGTTAAATATCATCGATCAAAGTTTAGCCGCTGCGGCCAAACTTTGATCGATGATCGTAGATCTATTTTTAGGCGGGTTTCTCGACAGAGAAACCCGCTGCTTTCCAGGCCATTACCCCGCCTTGCAGGCTGTAAGCTTTAATCCCACGCGCACGCAGCCAGCGCACGCCAGGACGACTGCGATGCCCGCTCAAGCATAGGACTACTACCGGTCGTGCCGGGTCGAAGGAAAGGCGCTGCATGCTTTGCGGCATTTCAGTCAGTGGGGCAGACGCCGCCTGGCCGATTGTCCCTGTCTGGTATTCAAGGGTTGTGCGCGCATCGACCACCTGCACACGGCGGCCGTCTTTCAGCCACTCGTGAAAATCCTGCGGGCTGAGCTCGGGGACCTTGCCCAGCGGCAGCCACCATAAAGCTTCGATCATTGTTGGGCCGCTGGTTCTGTCCGGAGATAAGCGCCGCTTTTCACCAGGCTGCGCTTTCCATCTCCCAGGTCTTCGTAGATATGATATTTAAGCTCGATCGGCATCACCTGAACCAGCATGGCTTGCGCCGTGCAATAGGCGGTGGCCGAAAGCTCGATCGACCGGAGAACGGCAGCTTCCTCTACATTGCGCCCGGTGATGAAATATTCAATGATGGCATACGTGAAGACTTTGGGATGCGCTTCAGCGCGGTCGATGTGAGCCTGGACCTCGAAGTCGGTGATATCCTGGCGTTTCTTGTTCAGGATTGAGATCACATCCATGGCGGTGCAACCGGCCAGGCCAATCGCGAACAGCTCCATAGGCCTGAAACCTTGTCCTTCCCCTCCCACGCTCGTGCTGGCGTCCAGGGGTAGGCTGAACCCGCTATCAGATGCGCCGGTGAAGCTCAGCGCGTTGTTCCACACTACTTTAGCTTCCATACTTACTCCTTCAATAAAGGCGTGACATATTTCTCGAGCACATCGCGGGTAATTGCGCCTACCCAGGTCAGCCGGATTTGGCCTTGTGGGTCAATCACCCAGGAAGTAGGCAACGAGATGTTGCGAAAGGCCTGGTAGGTTTTTTGTTCGGGATCCGGCCAGATGGTGATATGGAGATCGTTCTTTTTGACGTAGTTGGCCACCTTCTCGACCGGCGCGCCTTGTTCGATGGCGATCAAGGTGAAGTTTTGCGCCCGATGGTCATCGTAATAGGCCTGCAGGGTCGGCATTTCGGCCTTGCATGGCGGGCACCAGGTGGCCCAACTATTCAATAAAACCCACTCCCCCAGGTGGTTCGACAGCCCGACAGGATTGCCAAGCAAGTCTACCAGGCGTAGATCAGGCGCGGGGAAATCGACTTCGACCGGGATGACAGAAGCTTCATCAGCCGTTCGCCCGGCATCCGCTCCGCCCGTAAGGTTGTTGGTTCCATATTTGGGCAGCAAGATGAAGGCCGCCAGCCCCAAGAGGATTAACCCGGCGCCGACCAGAAGCATGGGCAAGAGCGAACGTGTTGGCCGGGTAGTCATGCGCGATCTGTTTTTATGATCCATGTCTGCGAAGGTTTGGTCTGGAACTCGTCAGGCCGGTTGAAGGGACAATAAAATCTCTTCTAAAAGATTATCTTCTGGATACGCTCCAACTACGGTCCCCTCGCCCAGGTTAATCGTGGTTTGTGGGACGCCGCTTACCCCGAACTGGTCAGAAAGCTCGGGAAACTCGGCCGCATCGACCATTTCAGCCTGGATCATCGGACTCTCCAGCGCCATTTGGAAGGCGAGCAGCACGGCTCGCGGGCAATAGGGTCAGGTAGGGGTGGAAAACACCATCAGGTGTACCGGTTGTTTGAGATCACTGAGCGCCTGACGGGTCTTTTCTTTCAAGCCAGAATCGCGTCCGGAGACCATGACCAGGCTTTGGATCAAAGCGCTGAACTCATATCCGGCGGGGATGCCCGCAAAGCGGATGCCGACATCGGTAATCTGGTTGTCTTCCTTGGCGGCGATCACCAGCCCGGGCGCCTTCTCCACGTTGTACTGGCGAGCGACTTCTGCATCTTGCTCTAAATCATAAATTATTATGTCGATTTTTTCGGATAGTTCGACGACCTCTTCGACGAGCTGGCGCGTATCCGCACAATAGTCACATTCGTTTTGTTGGCCGAAAAATAAGACTTGCACCGGCCGTTGCATTTGTTTTTCGAAAACTTCTCTGATTTGCTTGATGATGCTTTCATTCAGTAATTTATCAACCATCGGATATTTTTCCTTTGCGCCCGCACGGAGCAGTTTTTTGAGATTTATCAGCTAAAACAGGCGCCAGTCAGCGTATAACCACAACCTGGACAGGCCAGGTTGAGTAAGCCATCATAATCGAGCTGCGCTTGCTTGCATTTTGGGCATTGATCGCCAGAGCGCAGTGTTTTTATGGGTAAGCTCCCAACCTCAATCGTACCGACCGGCAAACCAGCATTCACTGAATTTAGATGCATAAGGCTTGAAAAAGTGACAAAAAACTAGTCGCTTCGCAAAAAGTCGTCCAGCTCCAGGCAAGCATACAATCGCTGGCGTATATCGGCGGGGACTTTTGGATCAGGGATGGTTTGATGATAGAGCTCGACCGTCTTACGCAGGGTGTTAATCACGATGCGACAATTCTCGCAGCCAGTCAGGTGACGATCAATCTCAGCGCAAAGTTCCTGGCTAAGGTCATGGTCGACATAGCTCGAAAGCGAATCAAGCAGATGATGGCAAGTTTCGTGTTCCATTATGCGCCATCTCCTTTGCTGGCGAGCTCAGCGTTGATAAATGCGCTATGGGAAGCGGCTTTGGCGGTAGACATAGCAGCGCCATAGTAATCGGTCAATCGCTCGCGCAGCCTTAGGCGGGCGCGCGACAGGCGGGTCTTTACGGCTGTTTCACTGAGGTTAAGCGCCTGACCGGTCTCTTCCGTCGAGAGTCCCTCGATATCGCGCAGTAGAAATACGATCCGCAGATTGGGGGACAGGCTCTCAATCGCCTGGTCGAGGTGACGGCGTGCTTCCGTTGATAACAGCTCAGACTCTGGCATACAGCACCAATCAACGATCTCCAATGGGTTTTGTTCTTCTTCTTCCGTCTCAAGCGGTTCTTCGATCGAGATGAACTGTACCTTGCGCTTGCGCAGCAGCATTAATGCTTCGTTGGATGCGATCCGGTACAGCCAGGTAGATAAGCTGGAACGGCCATCAAACTTTGGCAAACCTTTATATGCCTTCAAGAAAGTTTCCTGCAGCACGTCCTCCGCATCTTGGGAATTGTCGAGCATTTTTACCGCCAGCCGGTAGACGATGCCGGAATAAGCGTCCACCATGCGGGCGAATTCTGCCCGGTCCTGGGATCGCAAAGCTTCTAATGATAACGCCTGAGAGCCAGCCAATTGATCATTCATTTAGATGCAGCCTAACCATAAAAGTTGCACGCGGGTCTTCTCAAGAAGAATGTTTTTGGGATATCAAAACGATGCAGTCGTTTTTATATACCAAAAAAGAAACCATCATAAACAAGATGGAGAGATTCTATCATATCGAAACCGGGTGGATTTTATGCACTCTCGGAAACCGAAACCGGCGGAACCGGCGAATTCAATCTTAATCCAAATTCATTGACGCCATTCGACGAGCGTGCTATATTTTCCATGGAGGAGAAGCGCTTTGGCCATCATTACGCTCATGACGGATTTTGGCCTCAAAGACGGAAACGTAGGGGTCATGAAGGGTGTGATCCACGGGATCGCCCCGCAGGCTCAGGTGGTGGACCTGAGCCACCTGATCGGCCCGCAAAACATCTTTGAGGCTGCCTTGATTTTGGCGCGCTCTGCGCCATATTTTCCTGTCGGGACAATCCACGTGGTGGTGGTCGATCCTGGGGTCGGCACGCAGCGCCGGCCGATGGCTGCGCGGCTGGGCAGCCAGGTGTATGTTGGCCCGGACAATGGTACGCTCACTCTTTGGCTCGAACAAATGGAAGCCCAAGGCCGGGCAGCCGCCTTCTATCACCTCGACAAGTCGGAGTACTGGGTGCCGGAAGTCAGCCGCGTTTTTCACGGGCGGGACATTTTCGCTCCGACAGCGGCCCACCTGGCAGCAGGTACACCGATCCAACAAGTCGGTTCGGCGTTTTTTGATCCGGTGCGCCTGCGATTGCCGCGCCCGCAGGCGACCGCCTCTGGTTTGCGCGGAGAAGTGATCCACATCGATCATTTTGGAAATCTAGCCGCCAACATCCGTAATGAACATCTGCCTGAAACGGAGGGAGTAACCATATCGCTATTGGGGGCTAAAATACAAGGAATGGTCGACACATTCGGAGATCGCCCTCCCGGAACGCTGGTTGCATTGTTCGGCAGCACCGGAAATTTGATCATTTCGGTTGTCAATGGCAGCGCTGCCCAGCAATTAAGCGCCCGTGTCGGCGATACGATCGAAGTTACCCTGCCTGTTTAGATAACCTTGATGACCGAAGAACCCACCGTACTCAGTGTTGAAAATCTAACCTTCCGTTACCGGGATCGACAGGAGCCCTCTATCCGGGATATCTCCTTCCAGGCGAGCGCAGGGGAATTTTTATTGATTGCCGGCGCCAGCGGATCTGGAAAGACGACCCTGATCCGCTGCATCAATGGCTTAATCCCGCGCAGTTACAAAGGCGAAGTGAAGGGCAAAATCACCCTGATGGGCGTAGATACAGCCAGTATGTCGCTGGCGCGTGTCTCTCAACTGGTCGGTACGGTGCTGCAGGACCCCGAGCGCCAGATCCTGGGCTCGCGTGTGATTAACGAAGTCGCTTTTGGGTTGGAAAACTTGCAACTCTCACGACCAGAAATCCGCCAGCGCGCCGCTGAAGCTTTGGAATACCTGGGCATCGCTCATCTGCAAGACCGTGAGACGTTTCATCTTTCCGGTGGTGAGAAACAGAAGGTGGCTCTGGCGGGCATCCTGGCGATACAGCCCAAGATGGTTTTGCTCGACGAGCCTTTAGCCAGCCTGGACCCTGCTTCGGCATTGGAGACGCTGGATATCGTGCGTAGGCTGGCTGATCAGGGGATGACCGTTTTGATGGTTGAACATCGCGTCGAAGATGTGCTTCGCATTCGTCCGGACCGGGTGATGTTTTTTGAAAGCGGTGAAGTGCGCTATCTCGGACAGGCCGAAGGCCTGAGCCAGGTGGTGGATTACCATGAAATCAAGATGCCCGCCTCTGTGATTATTGAAAGAGCCCGGCATGACCCGCCGCCGGTCGATATTCGCTTTGTTTCGGCGACGGTAGGGCAAAGCTCCCACGAAACAATTGGAGGGCAGCAAACACCGTTGGTGCGATTTGAAGATGTGGCCTTTGGTTATGAGAGCGATAACGATGTCTTGCATGGCATCAACCTGGATATCCATGCTGGTGACGTGATCGCGGTGCTAGGCCCGAACGGCGCCGGGAAGACCACCCTGGTGAAGCATGCCATTGGGCTGCTCAAGCCAAAATCTGGGCATGTGTGGGTGGAAGGAAAAGATACCCATGAAATCAGCGTGGCGCAGATTGCCCGGACGCTCGGTTATGTCTTTCAGAGCCCCAGTCACATGCTGTTTGCCCCCACAGTTTACGAGGAGCTTGCCTTTGGGCCGGCCAACCTGCGCCATGATCCAAAAGAAATTGAAAAGGAGGTGAAGGAGGCGATCGAGATTGTAAACATGCAAGGCATGGAGAAAGACCCGCCGCTGGCGCTATCTTTTGGGCAACAAAAGCGCGTTAGCATCGCGGCGATCCTGGCCATGCGCAGCCGTATCCTGGTGATGGATGAGCCCACTGCCGGACAGGATTATCATAATTATATGAGTTTTATGGACTCGATCTTGCAGTTGCCTAATTTTGAGGCGATCTTATTCATCACCCATGATATTGACCTGGCGGTGATCTATGCCAACCGGGTATTGTTGGTCAACCAGGGCAGCCTGGCGCTGGACGGGGCTCCAGCGCAGGTACTAAACGACCTTGAGCGTCTGAAAGTCAACCGGTTGGCGCCGACTTCTCTGCTGCGCGCCAACCTGGAGTATCTCTCGACCACCGGGCGTTTCCTACGGGCCGAAGCCTTGGCGCATTTGCCTTTGCCGAACTAATTCTGTATACTATGTTCAATCAATCATCTTTAATGTTTTATTCCCACAAGGAAGGAGCAATTCGATGAACCGCAGGTTGACTTCCGTTCTTCTTGGTTTGTTAGCAGTGGTAGTTTTCTTTGGTCTGATTATCGTCATCGGAGGCAAGATTAATCCGGATCTCAAACTGGATGAGACGGCTGCGGCGCGATTTGTCGCCGTGGCGATTGGCCTGCTGATTGTATTCTTGATCTATTGGGTGACACGGAACAATGACGCCTGGGAGGTGGGGACACGTGAAGTCGTTTACATGGCTATCGGCGCGGCCCTTTACGCCATTCTTTCCTATCTATTTAATGGCACGGTTTTTGTGGTGCCCTCAGTCAGTCAGGTGGCGCTGCGTCCGGCCATCGTGATCCCCATGTTCTTCGGTTATGCCTTTGGGCCGGTAGTGGGTTTCTTCACCGGCGCGGTTGGCAACATGTTTGGAGACGCCTTGACCGGATTTGGCCTTTCTCCACAGTGGAGCATCGGCAATGGCTTGATCGGCATGATTTCCGGCATGTGGATGCTCTTCCCCGACAAGAAGAAGAGCTTGAATGTGGTGCTTTGGATCAGTGCGGCGATTGTGGCAATTGCTACGGTCGCGTATTACCTGTTCCGCACGACCCCCAATATGCTTTATTATGATGTTGCCAACAACATCTTTGGCGATGCTCAAATCACGGTTTTTGCCGGTTTGTCGATCGTGTTCGGTTTCTTGTTGGTGCTGGGGGTGCGCCTGCTCTTCAGGAACAACCTGGATGTGGCCACCGCAGTGACCTGGGGTTCACTGGGCAACCTGATCGGTATCGGCTTTGCGGCGCTCTCGGATGTCTGGATTAATGGCTATACTTTAGGTGTGGCGATTGTGGGCGAGTTTATCCCCTCCGCCGGCCCGAACCTGATCTTCGCCGCTA
This sequence comes from Anaerolineales bacterium, assembly GCA_041912175.1. GTDB lineage: Bacteria > Chloroflexota > Anaerolineae > Anaerolineales > UBA4823 > CAZAGA01. The sequence goes on from JAYRNN010000027.1 coordinate 9,256, forward strand.
TCCTGTTGCCGATCCTGGTGATCGCCTATGACTCTGTGCGCCGCCAAACAGGGCGTTAACTGATATATCGAGATGCTGCAAGCATATTCGGCTTGCAGCATCTCAAAGGATAAGAGATGTTAGTCGCCTGGCGCTACAAACTGCGTCCTGGTTCGTTGATCCAGAGTCTTGACCCACGTGCGTATTTCATTTTTTACGCTTGCTTCATGTTGTCCATTTTGCAGTTCTGGGATTTGCGCTACTTGCTCTTTTTCCTGGCAATCAGCCTGTTGTTTGTATTCACTTCTAAGGTAACCTGGAAAGAGTCGCGCCGGGCATGGTTGTTCATCGGGGGATTCATCCTATTCTTTACATTCCTGACTTTCCTGACAGGGCGCGGTGGGATGGAGGTCTACAGCCAGGAACACCTGATCATTCGCTTTCAAGCGCCTTTCTCTATCTTTGGCTGGACGCCAACGCTGAATATGACGGTCGAGCGTCTGTTCTTTGCTCTCAGCCAGATGGCGCGCGTCTTCAGCCTGGCCGCTCTGACGATCTTGATCCCGTATTCGATCAACCCGGCCTTATACGGGGTGACTTTTCGCAGGTTGGGAATGCCGGATAAATTTGCCTATGCCATGGATCTGACCATGCGTTTCATCCCCACCTTTGGGCGTGATTTCCAGCTCACCTTTGATGCACAAAGGGCGCGTGGCTATGAGCTGGAAAATCTGCGCGGTGGGCCATTCCAGACGGTGCGGCGCATGGCTCCGTTAATCGTGCCGGTCATCATCCATGCCATCATCGGCAGCGAAGATATTATCGATGCGATGGATTTGCGGGCCTTTGGCGTGGGGCCACGTACCTGGCTGGAAGAATTGTTTTACCGCCGGCGCGATATCTTCTTGATCGTCTTTTCTGTTCTCATGTTAGTGATTTCGATTTCTCTATCTCTTTTTGGCTTTGGCAAGTTTTGGGCGCCGCCCGGCCTGCAAAGCCAGTTTCCGGTGATGTAACGATGCAGATATTACCAGGCAAATCTTATCCTTTAGGGGCGACCGTTACGCCCGATGGCGTTAACTTCTGTATATTTTCCTTGAACTCTGTGCGTATCGACCTGTTGTTGTACGATACACTCGAGTCATCCCAGCCGGCGTTCGTTTTTCAGCTCGACTCAGAAATCAACCGCACATTTTATTACTGGCACGTGTTCGTGCCAGGCGTGAAGGCCGGACAATTATATGGCTATCGGGCGTATGGTCCTTTTACACCTCATACCGGGCTTCGTTACGACGCATCCAAGGTATTGGTCGATCCGTACGCGCTCGCTGTCGCCTATGGCGCCTACTCGCGCCCGGCAGCCACGCGCTATGGAGAAGATAATTCGCCGTGGGCAATGAAAAGCGTGGTTGCTGACCCTTCGACGTATGATTGGGAAGGCGACTTGCCTTTGAAGCGACCGTTTGATAAATCGCTGATTTATGAAATGCACGTGCGTGGTTTTTCCCGCAATCCCAACTCGGGCGTCTCGGCGGAGAAACGCGGCACCTACGCCGGTCTGATCGAAAAAATTCCATATTTACAGGAATTGGGCATCCAAACCGTTGAGCTGATGCCCGTGCAGCAATTCGATCCGCAGGCAGCGCCGCAATCACGGCCGAATTATTGGGGTTACCAACCCGTGGCCTATTTTGCGCCGCACCGGGATTACAGCGCCCGGCGAGACCCCTTGGGGCCTATCGATGAGTTTCGCGATATGGTCAAAGCCTTGCACCGCGCCGGCATCGAGGTGATCCTGGATGTGGTTTACAACCATACTGCAGAAGAGGATCAAAATGGCCCCACGCTTTCTTTTCGCGGGTTGGAAAATACTACCTATTACCTGCTCAACCCGAAAAACCCGGCCGAATATTTAAATTTCAGCGGTACGGGTAACACGATCAACGCCAATATCTCGATCATGCGCAGGCTGATTCTGGACAGCTTGCGTTATTGGGTGGAGACCATGCACGTTGATGGTTTTCGTTTTGACCTGGCCTCCGTTCTCTCGCGCGGCATCGATGGTCAGCTCCATCCGGACCCGCCGATCTTGTGGTCGATCGAGTCAGACCCGATCCTGGCTGGCACGAAAATCATTGCCGAAGCCTGGGATGCGGGCGGTTTATACCAGGTGACGAATTTTGTGGGTTTACGCTGGGCGGTCTGGAACGGCCAATATCGGGATGTTGTGCGCCGCTTTGTGAAGAGCGACCCAGGCTGTGTGGGGGCCGTGGCGGACGCCATCGCCGGCAGCCCGGATTTGTTTGGACAGCAAAACCGCGACCCGGTGCGCAGTATCAACTATATCGCTTCTCACGATGGGTTCACCCTCAATGATCTGGTGACATACTCTGAGAAACATAACTGGGCCAATGGTTACGATAACCGGGATGGGACGAACAACAATTACAGTTGGAACTGCGGGATAGAGGGCTTGTCCGAGAAAGCTGATATCGAGTTATTACGCACCCGGCAAATCAAGAATTTCATGACCATCTTACTCATGTCGCAAGGTAGGCCGATGTTGTTAATGGGCGATGAGGCGCGGCGTACCCAATTGGGCAATAACAATGCCTTTGACCAGGACAATGAAACGACCTGGTTCGATTGGGAAAATGTCCATCGCTATGCCGGGGTGCACCGCTTCATGCGCCTGTTGAATCGTTATCATCAGAATAGCTGTTTATTCCGTGATCGCCAATTATGGACTAAATCGAACAGCACCGAGATCTATTGGCATGGCGCGCAACTCAACAAACCGGACTGGAGCGATGATTCGCACAGCCTGGCCTTTGAGCTAATCAATCGCGTGTGCGGGGAACACCTTTATGTCGTAATGAATGCCTATTGGAAGGCCCTGGATTTCGAACTGCCGAAGCTGCCCGCGGGCAAGAATTGGCGCAGGCTGATCGATACCAGCCTGCCCTCTCCCGAAGATATTTGTGAAGCGCCGGTCCCTCTGCCTGTTGATTCGACCTTGTACCGGCTGATGCCGCGTTCGACTCTCGTGTTGGTGGCGGGCTAATACCTGCAAACAAAAAATCGCCCCACAGGGCGATTTTTTGTTTGCACTAACTTGCCGGAATATAGCCAACCGGTGCGGGTGTGATTTCTTCTACTGGCAGCAGATCGACCAGCTCGTACTCGCGCATTCCCAGGCCGAGGCCTTCGCCATATTCGGTTATCTTATACGGGTCCTTGAATGGGCCGTGCAGCCACTGGAAGGGGTGTCCCTGGCGGGTATGGACTTCCATCGAGGTCGGTATATTCTCCTCGAGTAAGGGATAGTTTGCTGTCGCGTCCAGGATAGCCTGGTCGAGGGCCACGATGTCATCCGAGCCAAAGACGCCTGCGTCGCGCAGGATGGGCAGGCTGGTGAAACCGAAACAGTCGCAGACAGGTGTCATGTGGGTAGCCAGGGCCAGGTGGGTGGCCTTTCCGGGCGCAAAGGTTGATAGGGAGATGCTGACGCTGACCGCGCAGGCTTCCTGGAAGGCCCAGAAAGTCTCCGGCTCGATGCGCAAGCTGCCGGGTGGGGCCACTTTTTGGCAGCGCATACATTGGTTGCACTGCTCGATGTGCAGGTGGATCTCACCGGGGTGTTGTTTATCCTCTACCAGAGCCTGGTGTGGGCAAGAGGCCAGGATACGCTGACGGGTGGCTTCGTCGGGGCATAGCTCGCCGTACCAGTAACGCAGGTAATGGTTGGTGTCGTGGATGGCGCTGCGCGTCTCGCCGATCATACAGCCCAGAGCCAGGTTTTTGAAGGCTGCGCCAAAGCCACACGAGGGATGGCCTTTGACATGCGCAAAATTCACCAAGAAGGTGGCATCTTGGATCAGACCTCCCAGCTTCCAGTCCTGGATATTCTTATGCGGGTGATGATGCGTATAATAGTAGGTATCTTTAGGGCCGGCCAGAGGGTAGATTGGGCAGCCTAAAACTTCCTGGGTGTAACCGCGTGTTTCTGCCCCCTCAACATCCCAGTCTACATCCACCACGAATGGCTTTCCGCCGCCGTCTTTGATGGCCTGTACGACTTTTCGCACGAATACCGGGTGAACTGTGGAATAGCCGATATTGTTGCCGGTATGGATCTTCAAGGCCACCAATTCGTCTTTAACGCGCTCACGCAGGCGCAGCGCGTCGATAATAAGGTCTAATTTGGCGGGCAGGCTCTCGCGAGCATCCAGTCGCGCCTGGCGTGGGGAACCATAATAAACGATGCTGGGCATTCATCACCTCTCGAATAGATTATAAAAGGCCTGCGAAATAGACACCCCAGACCGCCCATAAGTTTATCACTATCGTATCGGTTCGTGCTAAAATAATTCATCTATGGATATGCTCACATTTGAGGAGGAAATCCACCGCGAGCCGATCGACCTGCCGCGCGCTGCTTTGCGCTTCGCCCAGGAGATTTGCTATCCAGAGCTCGATGTAAACATTTACCTCTCGAAACTAGACGACCTGGCAGACAGCGCTCGCCAGGCTATCTCTGCAGACGAAAAGGCGCTCGTGCGGGCTGTCCAGACTGCCAGGTATTTATTTCAGGAAGTCGGCTTTCAAGGTAATGCCGGCCAATATGGCGATCCACGCAATAGTTACTTAAACGATGTGCTCGAGCGGAGATTGGGTATCCCGATTTCTCTTTCAGTAATTTTTATCGCGGTTTCAGAGCGCCTGGATTTACCCGTGCAGGGCATTGGGTTGCCCGGACATTTTATTGTCAGCGTGCAAGGAGAAAACGGGCCCTTATACCTCGACCCGTTTGATGGCGGCCAGCAGCTTTCGGTAATCGACTGCGCGCGCCTGGTGGAGCAATCCACCGGCTATACCGGACCTTTCAAGCCGGAGTGGTTGCGCACCGTACAGCCATCCTACATCCTGGCGCGCATGTTGTTTAATCTACGCAACGTCTATATCCAGCAAGACAATTGGCGCATGGCGCTGCCGGTAGTCGAACATCTGCACGTCCTGCAGCCGGATGTCCCCGATCACTTACGCGATTTGGGCATCATTTTGCACCAGGTGGGTTCGTTAGCTCAAGCCATCGATTATTTCGAACGCTACCTGACCCGGGCGCCAGAGGCTCCCGATGCGGCTTTGGTATTTAGGGATCTACAAGAAACCGCTCTAAAACTTGCCCGGCGAAACTGAATGTACACCCCATCTCGAATGAAATGGGAGATCATATACGTAAACGGAGAGATTCATGGTTGCACCCAAAAAACGCGCTATCAAAGCGGAAGACCTGTATAAACTTGTCGTCGTTTCGGATGTTCGGATTGCCCCGGACGGTAAACACGTGGTGTACGCCTTGCAACGCGTGGATGAAAAAACAGAGAAGAAATATTCGAATATTTGGATGGTGGAGGTTGCCAGCGGAGAGGCGCGCCAGTTCACCTATGGCGATCAGAGCGACCTCCAGCCGCGCTGGTCGCCGGATGGCAGCCAAATTGCCTTCCTCTCGAACCGGGGCGACAAAGAGAAGGCAGCCCAGGTATACCTGATCCCGTTCAGCGGCGGAGAAGCCAGGCCGTTGACCGATCTCCCTGGCGCGATTGGCGAGATCGTCTGGTTGCCAGATGGCAAGCGATTGCTATGCACGGTGCTCAAATTCGACCCTGACGAGCTGGAGCGACAGAAAGACGAGCGGAAGAAGAAACTGGGGGTGGTAGCGCGGAATTATGAGCGTTTGTTTTATAAATTGGACGGTTACGGATATTTACCCCACGAGCGCTGGCACTTGTGGACGGTGGATACCCGCAGCGGCAAGGCAAAGCAGCTCACCGATGACAGGATTTGGGACGAGCACGTGGCGGCCTGGTCGCCGGATGGCAAGTGGATTGCTTTCCTCTCCAATCGCACTCCGGATCCGGATATGGAGCCCGACCGCACCGATTTATTTGTGATCAACTCGAGCGGTGGGGAGCCGCGTAAGATCGAAACGCCGGTGGGCGATAAACAGATGCTCAGTTTCTCGCCGGATGGTAAATGGATAGCTTACCATGGCACAGAGGGGGAAGGCCTCAGCTATAAGAATAATTGCCTGTGGATCGTGCCTGTGGATGGCGCAGAGCCGGCGCGTAACCTCACCGAGGATTACGATATTCACGTTTCCGCATGGACCATTAACGACATCGGCCAGGCCGAGACCATGTCGCCCACCTGGTCGCTGGACGGTGCAAAGATCTATTTTCCAATCACCCAGCACGGAAGTTCATTGCTCAAATCTATCCGTACCGATGGCACAGATCTGCAGACGGTGATTCCCGAGGCCGTCAAAGACCAGCCCGGCAGCGTAGTAGGTGGTTTTTCCTTCAGCCGGGATGGCAGGTATATGGCCTACTGCCATGGAAATATGGCTGACCCAGCCCAGGTTTGGGTGCGGGAACTGGAAAGCGGCGCACTCCGCAAGCTGGTCTCTCCGAATGAGACGCTGCTGAGCGGCATCGATCTGGGACAAATGGAGACGCATTGGATCACGGGGCCCGATGGCAACGATCTACAAGGTTGGGTGCTCACGCCGCCTGGGTTTGATGCGGCACAAAAATACCCTTCCATCCTGGAAATTCACGGCGGCCCGCTAACGCAATATGGCTACCTTTTCATGCACGAGTTTTATTATCTGGCAGCCCAGGGTTATGTGGTGCATTTTTGCAATCCGCGCGGCGGGCGCGGCTACGGCGAAGCGCATGCCAAAGCCATCTACGGAGATTGGGGCAGTAATGATTACGCTGACCTGATGACCTGGACGGATTTCGTGGCCAGCCAGCCTTACATCGACACAACCTGTATGGGTGTGACCGGCGGCAGTTACGGCGGCTATATGACCGTTTGGATCATTGGGCATACCCAACGTTTCAAGGCAGCAGTGACCCAGCGCTGTGTGAGCAACTTCGTCAGCATGTGGGGCTCGAGCGACTTTAACTGGGCTTTCCAACAGGAATTAGGTAACAAACCGCCTTTTGAGGATTTGGATAATTTCTGGAGACACTCGCCAATTGCCTATATCGGCAACGCCAGGACGCCCACCAAGGTGATCCACAACGAATTCGATCTACGCTGCCCGATCGAGCAGGGTGAGCAGGTCTTCGTGGCGCTCAAACGCCTGGGCGTGGCGACCGAGATGGTGCGCTTTCCGGATGAGTTCCACGGTCTGTCGCGCTCAGGCCGGACGGATCGCAGGATTGCCCGGCTCAATCATATTTTGAGCTGGTTCGAGAAGTATCTAAAATAAGGAAGAGGGGCTGTCCAAAGGTTCTTTTGGATAGCCGCTTTATTTTCGTCGCAGAGATACTCCCCAGGCGACTAGCGCCAGGCTGGTCAGACCGGCCAGGAGCAGGCCGACCAGGAAGGGATCGGGTCTAGCCGCTTTAATTTCTTCCGCCGGAGGATCCGGCGAGGCGAGGAGAGTCGGCGACGGCGTTTTGCTTGGCGCGGGGGTTGCTGTACGAGTGGCAGGAGGCCGGTGAGTTGGGGTTGATGCCGGGGCGGAGGTTGCAGTGGGGTCAGCCGGTTTGACCAGAATCGGATCGCCGGGTTGTATGATCGCCTGCATGGTCAGGTGGTTCTGCGCCAGCAGCTCGGAGATCGGGATCTGGTAGATCGCAGCAATACCCACCAGGGTTTGCCCGGTCTGGACGATATGGATGACAGAACCATCGGGGTTTGGTGTGACGGTCTGCCAGGTGATTGGGGCGGCCGGCAGCGCGGTCGCCTGGCCCTGTTGGCTGTTTTGTCGATCTTGAGAGCCGTCCCAACCTTCAGTCCATAAAAATGAACCTGTGACTTTATTATTCCCCGCGCCCAAGCCCAGGTCAGCGGCCAACGCCCTTGAAATATCGATGGCGACCGGGCTGGTTACCAGCCGGCCAAATTGATCCAGGCCGCCATTGTAATCGTTAAAATAGGCCGCCTGGGCCTCCGGCAAACCCAGCGGTAGATCGGCGAACATACGCCGCGGCTGTGGGTCGGAAGCTTTGGACCAGTAGTTATCATCCACATTCCACGGCCCGGATTCGCCGACCGATGCGACCACAAGATTTCCTTCATAAGAAATGGCGACGGAGTAATTCTGGCCATATTCGTAACCATCGCAACGCAGCGCGCTGCCATTGGCAAACTTCAAACATTTGTCAGGTAGGGCGATGATTTTGCGGTCTCCGGCGTCATAGCGAGTGGCGTAGACCTCGAAGCTGCGCGGATAGGCCTGGGCGGCATTTGCAGAGAGTTTTCCCAGGCCTTTGCGCGCTCCGGGCTGAGCGGTAAACTGCATGCGTTCCTGGGTCCATTGGCTTTTAATCCAAACGACAAGACGATGATAGTCGGCGCGACCCAGACTTTCTTTCAAATGGGTATGATTGGATTCCAGGATGGTCTGGATTTGCCGGTTATAACCGCTATCGGCCACCCAGCGGTTTTTTTCTTCTCGACTGCGCGTAGGATCAGCGATCACGGCCAGGCTATTTGCTTCCAGGAAATTGATCTGCTCAACCTCCTGGCGGGCGACCTTGAGCAACGCTTCCATCTGCTGCGCGGATAGATTTAAATCCTGCTGTAGTTCTGCAGCGCGGTCAGGGTCGAGCAGGAAATGCGCCAGTACAGGCTTACTCCCCCACGGCTCAACGCTCCTGGAATAGGTAATGTCGGCCGGCGCGAATATCAGCGCCGCTAGAAGAGAGAACCACAACAGGTATCGGGTAAATTTCCGTTGCAATAAGCGTTTATTTTTCGGGCAGTTGATACAGCTCGACCAGCACGCCGCCCGCTGCCTTGGGATGGATGAAAGCATACTTCCGTCCCTCGGCCCCATTTACCGGGTCGGGGTTGATTAACTGGATGCCTTTTTCTTTTAGGCTCGTCAGCATGCCCTCGATATCATCCACCTGCAGGCAGACATGGTGCATGCCGGGACCGCGTTTTTCCAGGTAGCGCCCCAGCCCCGAATCGGCTGTGGTCGGTTTAACCAGCTCGATCTCGCTGCCGCCGGCAGGAAGGAAAGCTACCATGGATTGTTCGGCCGGGACATCCTCAATTCCTCCCAGTTCCATCCCCAAGGCGTCACGCCAAAATCCCAGTGTGTTCTCTAGATCATCCGTCAGGATTGCAATATGGTCGATTCGTTTTACTTTTGCCATTCACGCCTCGCTTCGTTTCAGGTTAAACCCAGGAGGGCGGCTCGTACTCGCCCCACGCTCCGCGCAGGGTGTTACAAATTTCGCCCAGGGTGACATCATTTTCGACACACTCAATAAATATAGGAATCAGGTTGTTTGCCTGTCGGGCAGCTTGCTCCAGGCGCGCCATAAGTTCGTGTACCCGCCCAACGTCGCGGCGTTGGCGCAACTCGGCCAGGCGCTGTCGCTGGGCGTGCTCGATCACAGGATCGACTTTGAGACGCTCGAGCTCAATTTTTTCCTCTACCTGGAAGGCGTTCAGGCCGACCACGACTTGCTCGCCGCGCTCCACGGCCCGCTGGTAGTCGTAAGCCGCATTTTGGATTTCGTCTTGAATGTAGCCGCGCTCGATTGCAGCCAGCGCTCCACCCATCTGGTCGATTTTTTCAATGTAATCGAAAGCGCGCCGTTCGACCTCGTCGGTAAGATATTCGACCACGTAGGAGCCGGCAAGCGGGTCGATCGTGTCCGCCGCGCCTGATTCATGGGCAATGATCTGCTGGCTGCGTAAGGCAACGCGCACTGCCCGCTCAGTAGGCAGCCATAAAGCCTCGTCCATGCTGTTCGTATGCAGCGACTGGGCTCCGCCCAACACCGCTGCCAGCGCCTGCAAGGCGACGCGCGTCACGTTGTTCTCTGGCTGTTGGGCTGTCAAGGTAGAACCGGCTGTCTGGGTGTGGAAGCGCAACATCCAGGAGGCAGGAGATTGCGCCTTGAAGCGTTCTTTCATGATCTTTGCCCACATGCGCCGGGCGGCCCGGAATTTAGCGACTTCTTCCAGGAAGTTGTTGTGGGCGTTAAAAAAGAAGGATAACTGTCCGGCAAAGCCATCGACATTCAGGCCCGCCTCGATTGCGCTTTGCACGTAGGCGATTCCATCCGCCAGGGTGAAGGCTACCTCTTGGACTGCGGTCGAGCCGGCTTCGCGGATGTGATAGCCCGAGATGCTGATTGTATTCCAGTGGGGAACTTCAGCCTGGCAATACTTGAATACATCCGTAATCAAGCGCATGGAGTGCCCCGGCGGGAAGATATAAGTGCCGCGAGCGATATATTCCTTAAGAATATCGTTTTGGATTGTACCGCGCAGTTGCTTAGCTTCTACGCCTTGCCTTTTAGCCGTTGCAACATACATGGCCAGCAAAATTGCAGCAGGCGCGTTAATCGTCATGCTGGTGGAGACTTTCTCGAGGGGTATTTCCTTAAACAAAGCTTCCAGATCGGCCAGCGATGAGATGGACACGCCCACTTTGCCGACCTCGCCCAGCGCTACAGGGTCGTCGGCGTCATAGCCGATCTGAGTTGGTAAGTCGAAAGCCACCGACAATCCCGTCTGGCCATGATCAAGCAGGTAACGATAACGGAGGTTCGATTCTTCTGCTGAGGCGTAGCCGGCATACTGGCGCATGGTCCACAACCGTCCCCGGTACATGCTGGGCTGCACACCCCGGGTGAAAGGATAGCGCCCGGGGAAGCCAAGCTGTTCTATGTAATCGGGGTCCGGGTCGGGCGGCAGCAGCAGGCGCGGCAGGGGAATCCCGGAAGAGGTGCGAAACTCGGCTTTGCGCTCCGGGAAGCGCTTGAGCAGCGGTTCAAGAGTACGTTCTTCCCATTGTTTCTGTTCGTCTTGGAGAGACATGCAGTACCTCAGTCTGAAAATCAAGATATTCTGGCAGGCAGTGCGTTCAAGCCACGTGTCCAGTATACCTTAACTGGAATGGTTCCGACAGCCCGCCAATTGCATAAGCATGGCTTCCCGACCACCCGGCTCGTGTTCTCCAGCTCGCTTGGCACTATGTTTAGCCACTCTCTCATATGCTCATATGGGTAGTGTATCTTTCATTCAGGAAAAACGGGTGGACAGTTGAGCGGTGACGGCTTGGAGACCCGTTGGGGAATGGAGCACCACTGCCTTGCGGTAACGCTGTCTGAACTCGCGGAAGGTGCGTTCCAAAGGGCTAGTGGTACGCAGTAAGCGAGCCGGCCAGTTCTCGCCGCGCTGGGAAGCTTGATCTTGAACGCCATAAAAGGTCAAGGTGGCTTCAAAGTCGCGTGCCAGTGTCTGGATGGCTTTGGGTTGGGAAGCGCCCCAGGTGTGGCAAAACTCGGAGTACAATTGGCGGGCTTCAATTTCTTCGGAAGCCTGCCAGATACGAGCAGCGGAACGTAGGAAATCAGTGCGATACTGCTGAACTGCTTGGCGATCCAGTTCAGCAGGCGGGCGAATGGCTAGAGCGATGTTGCGGAGTTTGTGAAAGACACAACGCTGCAAGGGTGTCTGCCAATAGACATTCTCGTAAGCAGCTCGAAAACCTGTTCCGCCATCCGCAGCCAACATCGCTAACCCATTTTCAGGGGTAAGTCCGGCTTCGTACAGCGTTTCCAAGAACTTCTGCCAGCTATCTGTATCTTCACCATCTGCTCGCATCCAGGCGATCAATTGGGTCTGTCCTGTGGTTGGCCAAACTCCCTGAGCAGCCAGGATCGGTATCTTTTTACTTTGTTTGACCGGGCGGTTTCGCCCGGCTTTGTCTGCATGGGTTTCTCCGCTCGCAAACATCACTGTGATCCAGATGCCGTCCACACGAACCACTGGCGGGGCTTCGCCTTTGTTCCAACATGCAAAGATCCCTTCTGCCTGCCCTAAGCGGAGCACACGCCGGTTGAGCGTGCTCAACGCCACCGAGCCATGCAGTCGTTGGTCTAAATCCGCCTTGATTTGCCGGTAGCTCATCCCTCGCCCATATTCGACCTGGATTTCCAGGCCTAAATCGTCCCATATCCGCTGGCGTGGCCGGATGGTCTCGTACTGAAAGCGCACATTCCCTCCACATTGGCATTTGATTTGCGGCACGTTCACCCTTACCCGCCCCCAACTCAATGCAATTTGCCGCTGGTAATGCCCATTCCGCCGAAAATTTTGCCGCTGGTGGCTGCGACACCTACTGCAATTCACCCGGCTTTCCTTGCGCTTTGACTTTTTCCGCCGCACGTGCTTCGCCCTCC
>JAYRNN010000028.1:0-17029 GCA_041912175.1 Anaerolineales bacterium
ATTCGCAAAGACTTATCGCAATTTGGCGAATTTGGCAAACAGGGTACCGGGTATCAGATCGAATACCTGGTCAACCAACTCCGCGAGATCCTCAATGTCATAAAAGTTTGGGAGATCGTCGTGATTGGCGCCGGTGACATCGGTAGTGCAGTCGCGCGTTATGGCGGCTTTGCTAACCGCGGTTTTTCAGTGCGGGCGATATTCGACATCGATCCAGAAGTGGTGGGGAAGCAGGTCGGAAGCTTTACCGTTCAAGATAGCAGCAATATTGTAGAATTCATTCAGCAAGCGCAGATAAAAATCGCCATGATTGCGGTTCCGGCCGAGCAAGCCCAAGAGGTCGCCAACAAATTAGTAGAAGCAGGAGTAAAAGCCATCCTTAACTATGCTCCGCTTAGTTTGAATGTACCACCCGAAATACATGTCCAGTATATCGACCCGGTCATCCACTTGCAGCGCATGACCTATTATCTTGAATAGTCATTCAAACAAAAAATCGCCGGCGGGCGATTTTTTGTTTGAAAAATATAAATAGGGTTGCATTATACTGCTGGCAGGTTGCGACGTAGCAAGGCATACATGCTGACTGCCCGCCATGCGCCTTCGGCAGTACAGGTGGTTGGATTATCCACCCGGTAGGTGGGCACCCCCAGTTCTTTTGTCATCAATTTTTCCACACCACGCAACAATGCTCCGCCCCCAGTGAGCGCGATGCCGCGATCGATAATATCCGAAACCAGCTCTGGTGGGGTTTTCTCAAGCACACGCCGGGCGGTTTCAATCTGATCTCCCAGAGGCTCCCGCAGCGCCTCAACCACTTCGCCAGTTGTCAAGGTTGCCGGTCGGGGAAGTCCGCTAACCTGGTCCTGACCCATGATCTCCATACTTTGCTCTTCATCTTGCGGCACAGCGGCTCCGATGCGCAGCTTGACCTGCTCGGCGGTAAGTTGGCCAATTACCAGACCATATTTTCGCCGTACGTAACCCACAATCGCCTCGTCCAACGCCATACCACCGCTACGCATGGTTTCGGCTGCAACAATTCCGTACATTGCCAGAACGGCTGCCTGAGTGGCGCCGCCGCCCAGGCAAAGGATCATATTGCCCGATGGCGTACCAATCGGCAAATCCACGCCGATGGCAGCCGCCAAGGGCTGTTGGATCAGGTAACCCTCGCGGGCGCCGGCCTGTAAGGTAGCCTCGTGCACCGCACGACTTTCAACGCTGGTGACGCCATGCGGGACGGTAACCATGACTGTCGGGCCAAAGAACCGCAAGCTCCCACTGACACGCTTTAATAGCGCCTCTAACATAAACTCTGTAACTTCGTAATCTGCGATCACCCCGCTCTGCAAGGGGCGAGTGACTTCCAGACTATCAGGGACGCGGCCAAGCATATCCTGGGCTTCTTGGCCCCAGGCAACCATTTTTTGTTCCTGGACAACGATGGCGGCTACGGTAGGCTCTTGTAGGACAATCTGACCACCCTCGGCTACACGGGTGTACATCGTACCTAGATCGATACCGAGTTCCTTCGAAAAGAGTGCCATGCGTTTTGTTAGGACTCTTCCTTAGGATTACCTTTGCTCACCCCAGACAGATGGGGCGTTTGACTGGTTTTGCCATAGCGGCGAGCAGCCTCCAATCGCAGGTTTGAGCGCGCGAGAGCAGCCTCCATAGCCAGGTAGGAGTCCATATCAGGCGGCGGACCCTTTTCCAAAATCGCCTCCATGCGCCTTTTGGCGGATTCTGCACGGGCTACATCAATTTCTTGCACGTTTTCCGCCGCATCAGCCAGGACAGTCACAATATGTGGCTGGACCTCCATAATCCCGCCAGCGATTGTGAAATCCGTCTCCCGGTCCTGGACGCGTACCTTCAGAATTCCATACTTCAACGTGGTCAAGAGCGGCGCATGGTTAGGCAAGATACCCATCTCGCCTGCTTCGCCTGGGGCTATGACGATGTCCACGTCGCCTTCAAATACCAGACGGTCTTGTGAGACAATCTCACAACGGATTGGCATACGCGTTATCCGCCTTTCGCCATTCGTTCGGCATTTTCAGCAGCTTCCTCGATAGCGCCCACCATCATAAAGGCTCCTTCGGGCAATTCGTCGTGTTTGCCATCCAGGATTTCGCGCACACCGCGCACGGTTTCTTTCATCGGAACGTAGCGACCCTCACGGCCGGTGAATTGGGCGGCGACGAAGAAGGGCTGGGAGAAATAACGCTCGATCTTGCGGGCGCGCGAGACAACCAGTTTATCATCTTCACTCAATTCTTCAACACCAAGGATGGCAATAATGTCCTGCAAGTCTTTGTAGCGCTGCAACACCTGCTGGGCTTCGCGGGCTGTATAGTAATGCTCGTCGCCAACGATGTTCGGGTCGAGGATACGGGAGGTGGAAGCCAGGGGGTCCACTGCAGGATAAATACCCTTCGCAGAGATAGCCCGTTCCAAGGCGATCGTAGCATCCAGGTGGGTAAATGTAGCCACCGGAGCCGGGTCGGAATAGTCGTCGGCAGGCACATAGACAGCCTGCATAGAGGTGATTGAACCGGTACGGGTAGAGGTAATCCGTTCTTGCAACTCGCCCATCTCCGTGGCCAGGGTTGGCTGATAGCCAACTGCGGAGGGCATACGCCCAAGTAACGCGGATACCTCAGATCCCGACATGCTGAAGCGGAAGATGTTGTCGATAAAAAGTAACACATCGCGACCCTGATCACGGAAATATTCAGCCATCGAAAGCGCGGTCAAAGCGACACGCAAACGCACTCCAGACGGCTCGTTCATTTGACCAAAGACCATCACGGTGTCCTTCATGACGCCCGATTCGTTCATCTCGCGATAGAGCTGGGTGCCTTCGCGCGTGCGTTCGCCCACACCAGCAAAAACAGAGTTTCCTGAATGTTCCTTAGCGATTGAGCGGATCAGCTCCATGATGATGACTGTCTTGCCCACCCCAGCGCCGCCAAAGATACCCGTTTTGCCGCCCTTCGTAAATGGCGCAACAAGATCGATAACTTTGATGCCTGTTTCGAATACTTCGACTTTCGTCGATTGAGCCGCGAAATCTGGGGCTGCACGGTGGATAGGATAAAATGTACTCGCCTCCACCGGACCTTTGTTATCGACCGGCTCCCCAAGTACGTTAAAAATACGTCCCAAGGTGGAAGGGCCAACTGGCACCTGGATTGGGGCGCCGGTGGCAAAGGCCTGCGCGCCGCGCTCCATTCCATCTGTAGCATCCATAGCAACAGTACGCACCCAGTTGTTCCCGAGGTGTTTCTGCACCTCCAGGATCATATCCGGCTTGCCCTGTCGGGGAACTTTAATTGCCTCAAATAATTCGGGGAGTTGGTCCGGGGGAAACTCAACATCGACAACGCCGCCCAAAACCTGCACTACAGAACCTTTTGCTTTGCTTTGTCTAACTGCCATATCTGCCTCCATCAAGAAGCCTTGGCAAGCGCTTCTGCGCCGCCGGCGATATCTAACATCTCACTGGTGATCGATTGTTGACGAACTTTATTGTATTCCAGTTGGAGCACATCCACCAATGCCGTCGCGCTGTCGGTGGCGTTTTTCATGGCGAGCATGCGCGCGGCATGTTCGCTAGCCAGTGATTCAAGGATCGACTGGAAAATCTGCAGGGCTGTAAAACGGGGAATGATCTCATCCAAAATTTCGACCTGACCCGGCTCATAAATATAGGCAGCCGCAGGACCATGCTCTGCGCGAGTAAAAGTTTCGACGCGCGCGTCTCCGCCAGATAGCTCCAAAGGTAAAAGTTTTTTGATGGTAGGTGTTTGCCTGCCCATATTAATGAAATCGGTATAAATCAAGTAAACCGCATCGACTTTACCAAGCAGGAATTCATCTACGGCTACCCGCCCAATCGCTGAGACATCTGTAAAGGATGGCGCGGCCGGTAAATCGCTGAACTCTGCCAAGATTTTCTGACGACGGCGCACCATCTGATCTCGCCCCTTGCGACCGACCGTGATGTATTGCACAGGAACCTTGTAATGGGCAAAATGGTGCAAGGCAAACCGGACGATATTTGAGTTATAACCGCCTGCCAGGCCGCGGTCGCCACTGATCAGAACGACCAGCACGCCGTTTATTTCGGGCCGAACCATCAGGAGCGGATGTAAATTCTCGCGCCCTGGCTGCCCAGCGATATGCGCCAACACCTGCCAGGCCTTGGTGGCATAAGGGCGGGTGTTCAAGACTGCCTGCATGGCCTTACGCACCTTACTGGCGCTGACAGCCTGCAAGGCGCGTGTGACCTGGGCAATATTTTTCACACTTTGGATGCGTAGCCGCACTTCTCGTGTATTAGCCATAATTAGTTCTCATACCCAATTTGTGTTCGCCTATTCACCAACGATCTAATCATCAAATCGTATCGATCATTCATACCTGATACGTATTTTCAAATTGATCCAACGCTGTGCGTAATTTCTTCTCTGTTTCAGGAGTTAGCGCTTTCTTATCTGCGATATCTTTACCAATCTCAGAATACGAAGTCTCCACAAATCGAACCAAGGCCAATTGCCAGGCGCGCATCTGTTCTAAGAGCACCTTATCCGCGTAGCCATTCGTGCCAGCGAACATCAAGATTACTTCATTTTCTAGCTGCAGCGGTTCATACTGTGGCTGCTTGAGAATTTCTTGCAGGTGTTGGCCGCGGTTCAATTGCGCCTGGGTAGATTTATCCAAATCGGAGCCAAACTGTGCAAAAGCCGCTAACTCGCGGAAAGAAGCCATATCCAGGCGAAGGCGACCGGCCACTTGTTTCATGGCTTTGGTCTGAGCATCACCGCCGACACGGGAAACAGAAATACCGACGTTGATGGCCGGTCGAATGCCAGCATTAAACAGGTTTGATTCCAGGTAAATCTGACCATCGGTGATCGAGATCACGTTGGTGGGCACATAAGCGGATACATCTCCCAGCAAGGTTTCGATAATCGGCAGCGCGGTCAAGGAGCCGCCTGTGCCTTTGACCTTGACCACCTGGTATTCATCAGGGTTGGCCATGGCTTTACGAGCGGTTTCCGCATCGTGCCGGTTGAGTGGGCCGCCGTACGTGCGACCGTTCACTGCATCCGCCGGTTCGGCCTGTGGATTGGGAAATTCTTTGTATACCACCGCATATTCAGTAGCCACTCGGGCAGCGCGCTCAAGCAAACGAGAGTGGAGGTAAAACAAATCGCCCGGGTAAGCCTCGCGGCCTGGTGGGCGGCGAAGCAGGAGCGATACCTGACGATAAGCCCAGGCATGCTTGGAAAGGTCATCATACACGACCAGCGCATCGCGACCGGTCTCCATGAATTCTTCACCCATCGCGGCGCCGGCATAAGGGGCAATATACTGCAGCGCGGCGGGCTCGTCCGCCGAAGCCACAATGATCGTCGTGTATTCCATGGCGCCGTAACGTTCCAACAAAGCTACGGTGCGGGCAATCGCAGATTTTTTCTGGCCAATGGCAACATAGATGCAGTAAAGTTCCTTGCCCTTTTGGTTGATAATCGTGTCAATAGCAATGGCAGTCTTACCCGTTTGGCGATCGCCGATGATCAGTTCACGTTGACCGCGCCCAATCGGGATCATGCCATCGATGGCTTTGATGCCGGTTTGCACCGGGGTATCTACATCTTGCCGGGCGACTACGCCTGGAGCAATTCGCTCGATCGGGCGGAAATGATCGAATTTTACCGGCCCTTTACCATCGATTGGCTGCCCGAGGGGATTAACAACACGTCCCAATAAACCATCCCCAACCGGGACAGAGGCGATACGACCTGTTGAACGCACCGACATACCTTCTTCGATGCCGGCATAATCCCCAAGGATGATCACGCCTACGTTACTCTTTTCCAGGTTGAAGGCAATACCGAGCACGCCATTGCCAAATTGCACCATTTCTTGCGAGCGTACATTGCTCAACCCGCTGACGCGGGCGATGCCATCACCAGCTTCAAGCACCAGACCAACATCGCTTACTTCAAGCTCGGGTGAAAAAGAATCGATCTGCTTTTGCAGCTCGGCGGTAATTTGACTGATCAGATCGGACATTTTGCCTCCGCGTAATATTTATTTACAAACCACAAACCTTGGGATTTATCGGTCAAATGATACCTGAAAGCTTATATCTTGTCCAGTTATTCACAATCTGGGCTAAAACTATACCTGTTCAGGTGGATGCGATTTGGCGCCTCTGCCAAGCTCGACCGAGCGCTCGTAAGCGGCCCAAATGGCCCGCGAGATTGCCGTACGAAATCCAGCTTTCTCAAGATAATAAAGCGCCTCGGCTGAGGTGCCACCCGGCGACGTAACCTGGTTGCGTAATCTCGCCAGGTGGACGTGCTCTTCATGCCGCTGATAGAAATCAACAGAACCTCGCAAAGTCTGGGAAACCAATTGTTCGGCGATCCGGCGTGGGAAACCCAGATGGACGCCAGCATCAACCATGGCCTCCATAAACAGGAATACATAAGCTGGACCGGTTCCGGATAGAGCAGTGGCCATATCCAAGTAATTTTCCTCTTCGACAAAAATTTCCTGGCCCAAGGCGCTCAACATCTGGCGCGCGATCTCGCGCTGCTCCTGAGATACTTCTGCCGCGGCGGTCCAAACCGTAATCCCCTCTCCAATCTGCGCAGGGGTATTTGGCATGGAGCGTACCACGAGGCAATGGTCTAGACCCTGACTGATCTTCTCCAGGGAAGCCCCAGCAACGATGGATAGAACTAAAGCCATCGGGCGGATCGTTCCACGCAACCCTACCAGCACACGATCCAGACGTTGGGGTTTTACCGAGAGCACCACGACATCCGCATCCCGAGCAGCCGCGGCATTATCATTCGTTACCGACAGTCCATACCGGATCGCCAGGTCATTCAATCGTTCGCGCCCAGGTCCGGCAGCGATCATACTGTCTGCTTTGGCAACACCCTGCCGGATCAAACCGGCGATCATAGCCTCGGCCATCACTCCTGGCCCAATAAAAGCTATTTGACGGTTATTAAACAATTCATCGCTCCTGATTTAGTTACGCGAAATACCCCAGGGCTACTCGCAAGCGTTCTTCTACGTCCTGGGGGGTATCGCGCGGGATGGATTGGATAGCAGCCTGCGCTTCGACTACGCTGTAACCCAGGCTGGTTAAAGCTTCCATTACCTGGGTATCCAAATCACTCAATACCCCGATGGGCTCGAGACCTGGGGCTATTGGAATGCGGTCTTGAAGCTGTAATAAAATTTTCTGCGCTGTTTTCTTACCCACTCCTGGCACCCGGCTAAATACTTCGGATTGTTCGTGAAAGACAGCTCTGCGGATGGCGTCTGGAGAGAGCACAGATAATACCCCTAAGGAGAGCTTAGGACCTACGCCGTTTACACCAAGAAGCAAGACGAAAAATTCGCGCTCCTCTCGTGTTTCAAATCCGAATAAAGTAAGCATGTCCTGGCGAACCACCAGGTAGGTATGCAGAGAAATATTATCATTGGCCCGGTGTTGGTCGCGCGTAGCGACCGGGACGAAAACCTGCAGCCCGACTCCGCCCACCTGTATCACCAGGCTATCCGCTAAAACTTCTTGGACTTTCCCAATTAAACATGCGATCATATCGACATCTTGGAAGTATATTACTCACCCAAATGATAAAGATTTTTGATCTTTGCGCTGTGGACATGACAGATGGCCACAGCTAGCGCATCGGCGACATCATCCGGACGGGGGATATCCGCTAATTCCAAGAGCACGCGCACCATCTGCTGCACCTGATTTTTATCCGCGTCTCCATAACCTACCACCGCCTGTTTGACCTCCAATGGGGTATACTCGCCAATCGTGAGCCCTGCAGCAGCCATAGCCAGTAGCGTCACCCCACGCGCTTGTCCCACACTGAGAGCAGTCGTCACATTGCGATGAAAAAACAACTTCTCCACCGCGCCGCAATCCGGGCTATGGAGAAGCAGAATATTGACTAAACGGTGATGCAATTCCAGTAATCGATCTGGCATTGGCTGGTCGGCTGAGGTCAGGATCGCGCCATAATCGACCACCGCCAGGCTACCATCCTCGTTTTCACGCACCAAGCCGTAGCCGGTGATTGCTGTACCGGGGTCGATTCCGAGAACCAACATCCAGGTTTAGGCTTCTTCCAATAAAGCAAGCACCTCATCCGAAATCGCCAGGTTCGAAAATACAGTCTGAACATCGTCAAGATCTTCGAGACTCTCGATCGTTTTAAGTACCTGCAAGGTCTCATCCTGGCCAAGTTCGATTTCGTTGGTCGGTGTAAAACGGAGCTCGGCCTCTTCCGGGTGGATATGCGAGCTCTTCAGACGATCGCTAATTTCCTTGAAAACTTCGACCGGGCCAAGAATCTCGGCAGTCCCATCATCGAAGACAACATCATCGGCGCCAGCTTCTACAGCAAGCTCAAAAACGTCATCCTGGTTGCGTTTCTCCATAGGAAAGGAAAAATAGGAGATGCGTTTAAACTGCCAGGCGACCGAACCGGCTTCAGACATGCTCCCCCCAACCCGGTTCAAAACATGGCGAATTTCCGCCACGGCGCGGTTACGGTTGTCCGTAACGACAGCAACCAATAAGGCGATGCCGTGTTGAGCATAGCCTTCATATACGACTTCTTCAAAAGCATTGCCTTCTTTTGATTCACCGGTACCGCGCTTAATGGCGCGCTCGATGTTATCTTTGGGCATATTCTGCGCCCGAGCGCGGTCAATGGCATAGGCCAATCGAATGTTTGAATCAGGATCACCCCCGCCTTCACGGGCGGCGATCACAATTTCACGCGCCAGGCGGGTAAAGATTTGCCCACGCTTGGCGTCTGCGGCGCCTTTCTTACGCCGGATGGTTGCCCAATGCGAATGTCCAGACATAGCTATACTCCTGCAAGAACACTTTTAAAATGTTAAAATAATTCCATGAACCTTTCGGTTAAATTATACCAGATGCGAATTTATTTCTCTTCGCCGCGGATGAATGCTTCGGTCATCTCGTGGGCAATCTCATCTTTGAATTGCTTTGGCGGCGTCTTCATAAAATAAGCAGCGGGAGCATAGAGCGGCCCGGATAAACCGCGGTCCAATCCGATCTTTGCACAGCGTACAGCATCGATTATGACCCCAGCTGAATTGGGAGAATCCCAAACTTCCAGTTTGGCTTCCAGATTGAGAGGAACCTCGCCAAAAGTGGTGCCTTCCATGCGCACATAACACCACTTCCGGTCGGTCAACCACGGCACATAATCGCTTGGGCCGACATGCACATCAGTCGCCGGTAGGCTATATGGCAGCATGCTGGTGACAGCGTTTGTTTTCGAGATTTTCTTTGATTCCAGGCGCTCGCGTTCTAACATGTTAAGGAAGTCGGTGTTCCCACCAAAGTTGAGCTGATAGGTGTGATCTAAACGCACGCCCCGATCCACGAATAAGCTGGTAAGAACTCGATGCATGATCGTAGCCCCGACCTGGCTTTTAACATCGTCCCCGATGATAGGCAGGTTATGTTCTCGAAAACGTTTCGCCCAATAATCACTGCTGGCAATAAAAACCGGGATACCATTTACGAAAGCACAACCGGCTTCGAGTATCTGTTCCACATACCACTTCGTCGCCATCTCTGAACCAACAGGTAGATAATTGATGACTACATCCGTTTTGGTATCTTTTAATATGCCGACAATATCTGCTGTCGGACCGGGAGCTTTCGTTACCACCTGTGAAAGGTACTTCCCTAATCCGTCGTGGGTCATGCCACGCACTACCGGAACATTTAAGAAAGGTACATCAGTGAATTTATAGGTATTATTCGGAAAAGCAAAAATTGCTTCGCTTAGATCCTTGCCAACCTTCGTATCGACAACGTCGATAGCGGCTGTAAACTCAATATCACGGATATGATATCCCCCCAAATTGACGTGCATCAAGCCAGGCACCTTATCATTATCCTTGGCATCTCGATAAAAATGAACACCTTGTACCAAAGATGAAGCGCAGTTGCCGACGCCGATGATGGCTACCCGAACTTTTTTTCGATCGCTCATATATTTCTCCTATTTATTTTCTAAAAATGGAACACAGCCAAGGATCAATTTTACCACTTGTCAAAGGATGGGGGGTCGTGTATAATCCCGTTCGCCTTGAAAATCGGGGCGTGGCTCAGACCGGCTAGAGCGCTGCGTTCGGGTCGCAGAGGTCGGAGGTTCAAATCCTCTCGCCCCGACTGACAAGAGTTCTGTTAATCAAATGCGGCGGTGCCTATACCGCCGCATTTGATTAACGCTCTCCCCCGTAATTTTTAGCTAAATATAGCCATGCTTGCCCTAGCCTGATCTTGTTGAAAAACTTTTCTTACGGTAAACTGATCCCGTCGATACGGCCGACCAAGAATTATCCTAGTTTTGCTCTTCGTAGAGGTGAAAAAACCCGCGAAGACATTTTTATTTTGTTCAAGGAACCCTGCTATGGCGACCTTTTCCCCTGAGACTGAAACAGAGCCCACAGAACCGGTAACAATGAACTTTTCCGACCGGCAACGATGTTTACAACCACGCGAAATCAAAATTATTGAAGAAGCTCTGCGATCTGTCGGCGAGTACGGAGAGGTGCGCCTGGTGATCGAAAAGGGTCGGATCCGATTCCTGGTAACCCAAAAAAGCATCGATATTCTCAAACGACAGCCAGGAAATATTGATAAAAATCCATAAATTCCCGCCCTCGTGAGGGGAATTTCGGAATATTTAATTTATATTTACAGTCTCTTAAGGAATTCCGGGTATGTCGGAAGGGCGGAGCGCGTCCAGAACAAAATCTACGCTGAGAGAGCGATCAATGGCCGGTTTATATCTCTCGCGCCAGGCCAGCTCTCCTGGTCGGTATTTATGGGAACAGTTCATTCTCTCGTTGGGGGGCTGGGTCCCCACGGCAGCAGGAATTGGTCTGCGCGCCTTACTCTACCGATCAATATTAAAAATGGACGGCATGGCAGCGATCGAGTGCAAAGTTCGATTGCGCTTTGCGAGTAATATTCACCTCGGACGAGGCAGTTATATTGATGAGAATGTGTATATTCATGCCTGCCCTGCTGGGGTCGAAATTGGGCCAAACACCTACATCATGCATGGCGCCATCCTGCATGTTTATAACTTTCGTGGTCTGCCTCATGCTGGTATCCGGATCGGCAGCAATAGTTTAATTGGCGAGTACACAGTCATCCGAGGACAGGGTGGAGTCACGATTGGCGACCGGGTTTATACCTCCCCTATGACTCAATTGATTGCAGTGAACCACGTCTTTGATGATCCACAGCGTCCGTTTATTGAGCAAGGTATTACAGCCCAGGGGATTGTCGTTGAAGATGACGTTTGGCTGGGAGCAAACGCGGTTGTCACGGACGGAGTGCACATTGGGAAAGGTTCGGTGGTAGCAGCCGGCGCCGTGGTGACTAAAGATGTCCCCGCTCATACGGTGGTAGCAGGTGTGCCAGCGCGTGTGGTCCGTGAAATTGATGGTATTTCTCGGAATAACTTGGAAAAATGGTAGTGAATATGATTGCTCAATCGCAATTCGAGATGACGTCATTCGGCATTGTTATTCCTGCCTACAATGAAGAAGGTGGAATAACAGAAATTATCGACCGCGTCCTGGCTATCGGACCAGAGCTAAATGCTTCCGGAATCAATTTGGACTTAATCGTCGTTGATGATGGTTCTGTCGATCGCACTTCAGCCATCGTCAGAGAGAAAATATCTTCCTTCTCTGCCAGCGGGACATCTGTCCCACTTCGCTTGGTGCGCCACCCAACCAATAAGGGCTATGGCGCAGCGTTGAAGACAGGTTTCCAGGCAGCAGATCGATCGCCCGGAAGCTTATTGGGTTTTCTGGATGCGGACGGCACATATCCACCCGAATTTTTCCCCCAACTTTGTCGGGTTGCTCTGACAGGCGCGGATCTGGTGGTAGGTTCGCGTCGTTCTGGCGCGCATAGTGAGATGCCTTTGGTTCGCCGACTGGGTAATTTGATTTGGTCCAGCCTGGTTAGCCTGTTGAGCGGCCAGCGCGTCTTAGACCCTGCCAGCGGGATGCGTGTATTCCGGTCAGATGTATTAGAGAAGCTCTATCCATTGCCCGATGGGTTGAATTTCACCCCGGTCATGAGCACGCGTGCCGTGCATGAAGGAATTAAAGTGACCGAGGCGCCGATTCCTTACAAAGAGCGGGTCGGCCATTCAAAATTGAATGTTGTCAAGGATGGTCTGCGCTTTTTGCAAACCATCCTTTGGACTGCCATGAACTACAATCCAGTGCGGATTCTAGGAGGCGTGGGGGCAGCCCTAATTTTACTGGCGTTAAGTCTTGCAGGTGTGCTTATCGGTATGCGTATTACTGGAATTACTCACTTGGGCCCGGTCGGCGTAGGGGCAACTTACACCGCCATGGTATCTGGAATCGCTGGAGTCAACCTGTTCGTGCTCGGCATTACATTTAATTATCTGGTTTCGCTCTTCCATAAAAGACCCGAGCGCGGCAGTTTATTCGGTAAACCGTTACTTAAACAGCCATTAGAACAGCAATTTTGGTGGATGGGTCTATTGCTTATAACATGTGGGCTGGCAATGGGCGCGGTAAGTTTTTACCTGGGCGTGCAACCCAGTCCTTCTGCGAATGGTATTCCCTCATTGGAGCGTTTGTGGTTGTATCTTTTAGCCAGCAGTATGCTAATTTTGCTCGGCATGCAGTTATTTATTTTCTGGGTGATCGTGCAGGTATTAAATGAACTCAATCAACGCGAATCTCGTATCCAATCAGAGCTTGGTGGACATTAATCAATGCAACGATTAAACTACAAAAGCAAGGGTAGGTCACAGGCAGGTAGTTGTAATCAACAAGACTCAACCACAAAATATTTTTTGTCTATTGGATTAATAATCGTTATTTTGATATTGATATTTCAAGTTGGCGCGAAAACGGCCTTAGCTAAAAACCCCGCCAGTCTGAACCAAAAACTCGCCAGGCTTCAAGCCTGGGAGAGCCCTAAAAACTTATCTCATTCGGGCGCCGCCAGCCAGCCACGGGTCTTCGCCGGACCGAAGGAGACACTACAAGTCTTCTGGATTGACCGCTTCGATGGTCTGGTCAGCTCAGTCTACGATGGGAAAGTATGGTCTGACGCCTTCCTGGCAAATATTACCGGCCCAGAGAAGATCTTAAGCGAATCAAATGATATGCCTTTTCTGATTGCCGATCACACTGGGTGGGTGCATGCCTTCTGGATTGTTACGGTACAGCCTGTGAATGGTGAGGGCAACTCTTCGAAATCGAGCCTAAATTCTCTATATCACAGTAAAATGCCCTTCGGCGGGTCGGTTTGGTCCACAGCAGAGCTTCTCGCCGAGGATGCCCTGGTATTTTCAGTAGATGCCCCGCTTGATGGCGGTTTGCGCCTTGCCTATATCCGGCGCATCAATTCAGAGCTGAATCCATCAGGCGTCTATTATAAAAAGTTGAATAGTGGTAGCGAAGGCTGGGAGGCCTCCCAAAACATATACAAATCAATCTATTACCGGTTGTTAGCGCCGGGTGACGGCTCCGTTAGTATCACGGATGATGGCGATGGTCATAGTTTTATTGTCTGGAAAGATCCCTTTAAGGCCCAAACATTCATATCCACGTCAACGGATCATGGCCTGAGCTGGGCCGGGCCGAACTTGTTGGGCGAGTCTCAAAACCAATCGGCTTCCATTAATCTGGGAGCTATGCCAGGGACTGTACTCGCCATCTGGCAAACCCCCGAAGCCGGCCGATGCAGTCTCAATCAGCAAACATGGTTAGGACCCACAACTGAACCTGCCGCCGTTCAATCAGAATCGAATACCGAAGCCGAGCCGGCCACAGACTGGAGCAGCCCGGAACAAATTTTTCCATACCTGGAAAATTGCCCAAGCAGCAATCGATTTTTAACCGAGTTGGAAGAAAACACCCCATCGGGTAAAACGAGTCTTTATTGGTTGTGGGGCGAAGGCAGCAGCAGCCTGAGTATATCAGCCTGGGCTGCAGATATAAGTGAATGGTCCATCCCGTTAGTCGATAGTTTTAGATTCGAAAACCCAGAAGGAAGCGGGCAGACGGTGCTGGGCGACTTGCATGCAGCGATGACAGACGGTCGCCTGGCGTTAACCGGCAGCGACTCCAATGGAGAAATCTGGATCACGCGCTCCGAACGGACGATTGAAGATTTCATTTACGCCCCTCCTTCCGCCTGGAGCGCTGCTCAAGCGGTAACCAATAACGGCCAGACGGCGCTCGACCCAGCCATGGTCATGGATAGTCGAGGCGTTACCCACTTAATTTGGGTCCAACCAAAAGATATCGAAAGCGATTACAATCGCCTCGGGGCAGCTCTTATTTATTCGCAAACTACCAATTCATTTCCTGAGAACAGGCAGGAAGGAGCCGCTGCCAGGGTCGTTCTATCCGACCAGGTCGAAATCTTCCCCGGAAATCCGAATGAAATCATCCGCCAGCCAGCTTTGCTGGTTGATGAAGGGACGGCCGGGAACCCTGAAGGCATTCAAACACCATCAGAATCGGCCACGCTCCTTCACCTGGTTTGGAGCGGTGGAGAACAAGGCGATATTATGTACAGTCGCGCTCCGCTCGATAACGCCGAGGCCGCCAGTGAATGGTTCTCCACCCAAGTCGTCTCGAGCTCGGCCTATGCCAGCTGGCCGCAAATCGGGATGGATGCTAGTCAACGCTTGTATATCCTGTACACAGTATCTCTAAACGAAGAACGAGGACTCTACCTGACAATATCGCAAGATCATGGCCAGACTTGGGAGCCTGCCAGGCGAATTTTTGATGGAGCAGCAGCCGGAATGCAAGCAGTGGACCATCCAACACTTTTAGCGTCCGGCGATGGTATTCTCCACATTGCCTGGGTAGAGACCACTCCAGCCGGCAGTCATACCACCCAGGGAATCTACTATAGCGTTTCGAAGGATGGAGGCCTGACCTGGAGTGACCCGCTGATCCTGGCCGGCCCTGGTTACGATTGGCCGCGTTTATCGCTCGCGGGCGGCCAATTACACCTGATTTACGCTGAAATCGCACCGATTGGCGGATTGATCTGGCATCGTTCCCGCCCCATCGATAGGAATTGGATTGCAGGTAGTCCTCAACCGAATCCAACGTCTCCAGTCGAGACGTTGACGCCTCAAAATCCAGGCGATGAGAATTTATGGAGTTTAGCCCAGAGAGTGCCTGGTTGGAATATTGTCGCTTTGCCATATGGTCTCGCGGTAGATGGCACACCTGAAAATGGCAGTCTACACTTGGCGGGGAATGACCAGTTTTCCAATACCCTGATTTATAGCGTCTGGAAGGATGGGAGTTGGGGTACGAGTGAGAATTTCACACCTCCCAAGGGAACGGTCCAGTTGTCCTCAAGCGCGATTGTTGGTGGAGGAGGGTCTTCAATCGCTGCTACTCGTCCCGAAGGGGAAAAACTAGCCGTCGCCTGGTTGGAACGAAACTCATCTGCTCTGTTCTTGACCACACGAGAGATAGATAAAATCGATATTCCCATCGTACCTGCCATAATTCCGACGGCGGCTCCGACAGCGACGCTTGCTCCAAACGCCACCATTTTTATCCCAACCCCCACCCCCGATTTGAATAGAGTTCCGCCTCCGAATGGCGCCACCCAGGCCCCGTTAATTATCGGTGGGACTTTGGCGGCCATATTCGTCATAAGCTTGTTTGCCGGTCGTTTGGTCAGCCGTAATCGAAAAAAATGAAAACTAATCAGGGAAAAATCCTGGTGACAGGCGGCGCGGGTTTTATCGGCAGCCACTTATGCGAGTTGCTGCTGAAAGAAAACCACCAGGTTGTGGCGATTGATGATCTTTCAACAGGTCGGCTGGAGAATATCGAGCGTCTTCGACATCTTGAAAATTTTCAATTTGTGCGGGAAACGATCAGCAATGCTCTGGTATTAGACCGGCTTACCAGCGAAGCGTCCACCGTGATCCACCTGGCGGCAGCAGTAGGTGTTAAGCTAATTATCCAAAATCCTGTCCACACAATACGCACAAATATCATGGGCACTGAAGCCGTTCTGGACGCGGCCAATCGCTATGGGAGCAAAGTGCTGATCGCATCGACATCCGAAGTTTATGGCAAAGGAGTGAAAGTCCCATTCTACGAAGATGACGATCGCGTGATGGGCCCTACCACGCACAGTCGTTGGTCATATGCAGCTTCAAAAGCAGTCGATGAGTTTCTTGGTCTGGCATATCACAATCAATTCGGACTGCCTGTCATCATCGTACGCTTGTTTAATACGGTTGGCCCACGCCAAACAGGTCAATATGGCATGGTCGTGCCGCGTTTTGTACGCCAAGCGTTATCTGACAAACCGATCAGCGTATACGGAGACGGCCAACAAACCCGTTGCTTCGCCGACGTCGCCGACGTTTCTAGCGCTTTAGCAAATTTAAGCGCCCACCCACAAGCCATCGGGCAGGTATATAATGTTGGCGCGACAGAGGAGATAACCATCTTGGATTTAGCCCGGCGTGTGATCGCTCTAACCCATAGTCAATCAAAAATTGAATTCGTGCCCTACTCAGAGGCCTACGCTCCGGGTTTTGACGATATGCGCCGGCGCGTTCCATCCATCGAAAAAGTACACCGCCTGATCGGTTACGCTCCTCAATATTCATTAGATGATACGTTACGCAAAATAATCAATTACGAACGCCAACGATCAGGAATCGGTGCTCCTGAGGACACCCCCTAAAATGACGGAGCCCAAGAGCAATGCGACCGTTTATATAATCATCCCTGCCTATAACGAAGGGCCGGTTATCCTGGACGTGTTGCGTGAAGTCAGCCAACCTGGCTATCAGGTAGTCATAGTCGACGATGGTTCGAGCGATAATACTTATCAGAGGGTTTCGGAATCCCAAGCCAACTCCGC
>JAYRNN010000029.1:0-10894 GCA_041912175.1 Anaerolineales bacterium
CTGTGTAGGCGCCAAACGTATCTTTCATCACACTAACAATCTCTCCGAGTGTGGCATACGCGTTTACCGCTTCTAACAAGTATGGCATGGTGTTCGCGCTGCCCTGACTGGCGATACGCAGACGATCTAATGTTTGGCCGACCCGCCCAGAGTCGCGGTTGAGGCGTAGGTTGGTCAGGCGCTCAAGCTGCCTCTGTAGACCTTGCGGATCCATTTCGAGAATTGGGATTAAGACGGGTTGATTTTCCTGATAGGCGTTCACACCAACAATTTTGCGCGTCTGAGAGTCGATCTCACGTTGGTAACGATAGGCGGCGTCAGAAATTTCAGTTTGAAAGAAACCTTTATCGATTGCTGGCAGCACCCCACCTAAATCCTCGATCCGGCGGAAATAATCATAAGCCTGAGCTTCGATGCGGTTGGTTAAAGACTCCATAAAAAAGGAACCGCCCAGGGGATCAACCGTGTTCACCACGCCTGACTCCTCTGCGATGATTTGTTGCGTGCGCAGCGCAATGGATACTGCGTGCTCAGAAGGCAGCGCCAGTGCTTCATCCATGCTGTTGGTGTGCAGCGATTGTGTTCCACCCAATACGGCTGCCAGGGCCTGGATCGCGACGCGCACAATATTATTCTCAGGCTGTTGGGCTGTTAAGGAAACGCCGGCAGTTTGAGTATGAAACCGCAAAAGCAAGGAGCGCGGGTCAAGGGCGTGAAAGGTTTCGCACATCTCCCGCGCCCAGATGCGTCGGGCAGCCCGGTATTTAGCAATTTCTTCAAAGAAATCGTTATGTGCGTTAAAAAAGAAAGATAAACGTGGTGAAAATTGATCGATATCCAGACCACGCTGGAGCGCCCAACGGACATATTCCATGCCATCTGCAAGCGTAAAGGCGAGTTCTTGGGCTGCGGTTGAACCGGCTTCTCGAATGTGATATCCAGAAATGCTAATCGTGTTCCATTGCGGTACGCATTTTGCGCCG
The DNA here is from genome assembly GCA_041912175.1 of Anaerolineales bacterium. Taxonomy (GTDB): domain Bacteria; phylum Chloroflexota; class Anaerolineae; order Anaerolineales; family UBA4823; genus CAZAGA01. The sequence goes on from JAYRNN010000029.1 coordinate 984, forward strand.
TATTCGATGGTATCTACCACAAGGCGCATCGATGGTTCCGGGGGATAGATGTATTCTTTTTGAGCGATATATTCCTTGAGAATATCATTCTGGATCGTTCCCCGAAGTTGTTCTGGACGGACCCCTTGTTTCTCGGCCGCAGCGATGTACATGGCCCAGATTACGGCGGCAGGAGAGTTAATAGTCATGCTGGTAGATACCTGGTCCAAAGGTATCCCGTCGAATAAGATTTCCATATCTTGCAAAGAAGACACAGCCACGCCACACTTGCCAAACTCGCCTAACGCTTCGGGAGCGTCGCTATCATAACCCATCAACGTTGGTAGATCAAAAGCGACGGAAAGTCCGGTCTGGCCTTGCTCCAGCAAGAACTTAAATCGCTGGTTGGTCTCTTCAGAAGACCCGAATCCGGCAAACATGCGCATCGTCCAAAGGCGGCTACGATACAGGGTGGTATGGATGCCGCGTGTATAGGGGTACTCCCCTGGGAGGCCTATATCGCGGAGGTAGTCTGCTTCCTCGATGTCCAGAGGCGTATAAAGGCGCTCGATTCCTTCGGAGGATGTCGTGAGAAATTCGGTTTGCCGTTCCGGGAGCCGGCTCACGCTCTGGGCCAGGCTCGTGTGCTCCCAAGTTTCTAAAGCCTGTTGCAGCGATATGAGTTTCTGGTGGTCAAACATACTTTTCTCCTGGGGGAATGCATAGTTAGCGGTTAGAAACGATCAAGGGATATTTAATGTGCGCAGGATGGCAGGCGCTACACCTGTCAGGTCGGTCAGGCCGGCGGCAAAATCACGCCGTATTGCCGGCGCCCCTATCAACAATGCTGGCACCGGATTGGTTGTATGCCGGCGGGTTCCCAAATCTTCCATATTGCCATGATCCGATGTCAGAAGAATCAAACCATTTTGGTAATCCCAATCGACCAGCAGGCCCGCCAAGACCTGGTCGAAGGTTTCCAGCAAGCTGCAGGCTTCGTCCATATCCTGCCCGTGCCCAGCATAATCGCTCAGCCAATATTCGAAGAAAGCGAAATCATTTGCCTGCGCAAGACGCCTCAGGCGATCGCCAGCCTGTTGGGGCGTAATTACCGGAGTGTCGGAAAACCCCAAATGCTCTCTCCAGGCATGAGCGGTGAAATCAGCAGACAGCGCGTCTCCCGCATTCATATCCTGGGCCGTTTTCAGGATGAGGCCGGCGCTGGTTGCCGCCAATGGGATCGCAGAATACAGGCGTTTTCCAGACTGGATTGCATCAAAGTAACGCTGAGGGTAGGCGTTAACGAAGGACGCCTTCTTGCCAGCTTTTTGAACGCGGCTAAATAAATTTCCATTTTCGAGAATTTTTGTGACCGCTTCGTTTGGCCAGGGACCGAAGTGAAACCCAATTTCTTCAGGGACATTCCGTCCGGTTAATAAAACAGCTTGTCCGGTTGCTGATTGGGGAACACCCGCAACACCCAGGCATGCATCCAAACTGAGCAATGACGCACGCATTCCATGCAATGGAGCGACTTTCTCGACCATCCGGTAGCCGCCTAAGAGCGATTGAAGGTTTGGTAAATTTGCTCGAGAGAAAGGATTGGTATTTGGATCGTTCCGTCCGAGGCCAATCCCATCCAGAAAAATAAATAATACTTGCATTGTGGGTCCTCAATGAATTGACGTTTTATTCACGATGGTTAACCATGCTGAGGGTCGTGTGCCGCGTTCGGTTCCATTTTGGCGGTTGGCCAGGTAAAAAAGATGGTAGATCTCATCCAGATCATGTTCTACCAATCCTGCTCCTTCCTGGTTTGGATTATCTTTGAAAAAGGTATAGAGTAGAAAAGTTCCGTCCGGTGTGAGCCAGCGTTGGATGTTGGCCAGGTAAGCTCGCCTTCCATCGGCGGTTAAGCTATGGAAACAGCCCATATCCAGGATTAAATCAAAAGGGCCTTGCAAATTATGCAATTGTCGAACATCGGCCACCCGCAAGCAGGCCTGAACGCCCGCCTGGCTGATTCTTCGCCGGGCGCTACGGATGGCTGATATGGCATAGTCCACTCCAGTTGCCTGCCACCCGTGCTTCGCCAGCGTCAATACATTTATCCCCGTACCGCAGCCTAAATCAAGCGCGCGTCCGGGTGGATGTTGGTCGATGTAATTCGTCAATTCGGGCGGTGAAATGCCCGTATCCCAGGGAGGGTTGCGAAAATACCACAAGTTAAACATCAACCAGCGCAATATACTCATGTGGATGATTTTACTCTAAAATTAGCCAGCTTATCAGATTCACTTTCTACTCAAGGGGGAAATCCATCTTGAGAAAAATCGGCTATTTACTTTGACAAGCCGGGGAAATTGTCATACAATAGCCGATTGTCGGCATTATCAAAAAAATAAAGGAAGGGTCTCTTTGATGAAAGAATATACGACTGAGTTCATACGCAACATTGCTCTGGTTTCGCATAGTGGTGCAGGAAAGACGATGTTGGCAGAAGCTTTCTTACACTTCACCGGGGCGACGACGCGCCTGGGAAAGATCGAAGATGGTACAACGGTTGCAGATTTTGAAGATGAAGAAATACGCCGGGGAATTACACTTTCGACCGCGTTAATCCCACTGGAATATAAAGAGCATAAAATCAATTTATTGGACACACCGGGTTATACAGATTTCGTGGGTGAAGTGATCTCTGCTCTGCGCGTCGCCGATGGGGCGGTTGTCGTTGTCGATTCCGTCGCTGGGGCGGAAGTTGGCACCGAAATCGCCTGGGAATATGCTGAAACCTTCAATCTACCTCGCTTTGTTGTAATCAATAAAATGAACCGCGATAATGCCGATTTTCGTAAGGCGCTGGCGTCTGTTCAATTGTTGGCAGAAAAGCGTTTAATCCCGGTTCAACTTCCCTGGGGAGAACGAAGTGAATTTAAGGGTGTGTTGGATTTGCTTACGATGAAAGCCTATGAGGGTGACGGAAAAACAGTCCGTGAAATCCCGGCGGCATTTAGCGATGAAGCCGAGACGGCCCGCATGGAGCTGATCGAAGCTGCTGCTGAGGGTGAAGATGAGTTGCTGGAGAAATATCTTGATGGAGGGGAGCTTACCGCCGAGGAAATTCTGCGTGGGCTTAAGAAAGTCGTCTTATCCGGCTCATATGTGCCAGTATTTGTAGCCGCCGGATCGGCTGAAATGGGTCTGGCGCGCTTATTGGATGCGATGATCGAGCTGATGCCATCGCCTACCCAAATTCCGGCAGTTGTCGCAGAGGGGAAAGCCGGAGAGGAGACCTTGAAGGCAAGTGACAGCGGCCCGCTAGCTGCCTATGTTTGGAAGACTACTGCCGATCCATTTGTCGGGAAAATTACCTATTTTCGGGTCTATTCTGGGACGGTCAGCAGCGACAGCCGAGTCTGGAATCAGAAGAAAAATTCAGAAGAACGCTTTGGTACTTTACATCTATTACGCGGCAAAGAACAATTAGCGGTAAAAGTAGTGCATGCCGGAGATATCGCGACCGTTTCGAAATTAAGCGTCACCTCCACCGGTGATACACTCACCGATAAGGCGCATCCGCTCACCCTGCCCATGCCGCAATATCCACATGCTTTGTTCCGCGTGGCTGTTTCACCAAAATCACAAGCTGACTCCGCAAAGATCAGCCCAACATTAACTCGGCTGGCCGAAGAAGATTCGACGCTTTCCTGGTATCAAGAAGCCAGCACTAACCAGACGATCTTGCAAGGCATGGGCGATCAACATATCGATGTCGCGATTCGTAAATCCGAGGCTAAATTCCAGACTGGCCTCAATATCGAAGAACCGCGTGTGCCCTACCAGGAATCCATCACCAAGCCAGGCCAGGCGATGTACAGGCACAAGAAACAAACTGGTGGTTCTGGTCAATTTGGAGAAGTATGGATGAAGATTGAGCCGCTCAGCGAGTCAGATTACGAATTTAGCTGGGATGTCTTTGGTGGGGCGGTCTCTTCTAGCTACCAACCGGCGATTGAAAAAGGCATTAAGAGCGTTATGAAAGAGGGCGTAATCGCGGGTTTCCCCTTGGGAAAGGTGAAAGTTTCCGTCTATGATGGCAAAGAACATCCTGTTGACTCCAAACCGGTGGCTTTTGAAATCGCTTCCCGTGAAGCTTTTAAATTAGCAGTAAGGGACTCTGCGCCGGTCTTGTTGGAGCCGATCATGAATGTACGTATCGTGGTGCCCGAGAGCAACATGGGTGATATCATGGGCGATTTGAACACCCGCCGGGCGCGCATCCAGGGCATGGACACCGAAAAAGGCCGCTCGGTTGTTACAGCCCAGGTGCCATTGGCTGAAATCCAGCGCTATACTACTGATTTACGGTCAATCACGGGTGGGCGCGGGGTATTCACGATGGAGTTTGACCATTACGAGGTGGTGCCTGGGCATATTTCAGGCGATATTATTGCCCAGCGCCAAAAAGAACTCCAGGCTGCTAAGGAAGAATAACCGTATTGAATTTGAACACGCTCCATTCCGCGCTTAAAGGAATGGAGCGTGTTTTTTTATCTGGGTTCAGGCCGTGCCAATTTTAGTTTAAAGAATAAGAGCGGCGCCAACCAGGCTACCCAAAGCCCAACCAGGCCATAGCGGAGATAACGCAGCAGATTGGCAAGGAGATCGTCGCCGCCTGGGAACAGCATGCTTAACCCAAGATATATCGCGATCACTCCTACCAGGCCGAGCAAAAATCGCGCCAGCCGCTGCCACCAGGCGCCGCCTGTATCAAGACCGCCGCTCTTGCGGAGCAGGATTACACCCAGCGCCAGCCCGAACAACACTCCGGCGTTCGAGAAAACGCCGTTGATCGACAATGGGTTAATCGGGTCTGCCTCAGGGAAGGCCTGACGGGCATTCTCTGACCAGGCTTCCGGTAAGCTGAAACCAGCGGTGGTTGTGCGCGCTAACATGACCAGAAGGATCAAAAGAACGGAACCCAAAAAAGCCACCAGGATTTGAACGCCCGTGCTTTGTTGGAGCATCCATTCTTTAACTGGTCGTTCCAGCCAGAGATATATGATCAGGATCAGCATCCCCAGAAGCCAACCGGCCAACACATCGGTTGGGAAGTGAACACCCAGGTATAGGCGCGATAGCCCGATCATCAAGATGATCAAGATCGCTCCGACCCAAGCCCACGGTTTGTGGATCCAACTGGCAATTCCGCCCCAAACGACGACTGAATTTTGCGCATGACCCGATGGTACGCCAAAGGAACTCTCTTCTGCTAACCCTTTGACACGCAAATCATACCAATACGGCCGTGGCTGGTGGCAGAGCAGCTTAACGACTGAGTTGAGGCCTGCGCTGATCATCAGGAGCAAGCCAATACGAATACCCAGGCTGGTGTTCCAACACCAGTAAATTGCCGGGATGACCACCAGAAAAAACAACTCAGAGCCTAGAAATGAAAAAAGCTCCATTGGCATTCTCAGCCACCCCCCCAATCCCTGGAAAAACAGGTTGATCGATATTCCACTGTTTAAAATCGTATCCATTGTCCACCTCCTTTGATACTCGTTTATAAGTCTTTGCTACGAATTGGCGACAGAAATTTTGAACCAATCATGGCAATCACGATCAGGCAAAAACTGGCTGAATAGATAAGCGTCGGATTTTTTTGGTATAAGATGCCCGCCAGGGGCGGGGCAAGAATCACCGCACAGGTCATGGCGGTTTCGATCAACCCGTAACCTACTCCCATGTAGGCTGTTTTGATTAAGGAGCGTCCTTGCGCAATCGCCAGTGACCGCGCCGGCTGGTAACTGCCAAGGAGAAAATAACCTGCGATATACCAGGGCATACTCGTACCACGCCATAGCAGGAGTGAGAATAGCGCCATACCGAATTGCGCCAGCAAAAAGCCAAGACGCGCATTGAGCTGACCGAGAGTCAAGTTGAGCGCTACGATCCCGACGCTACGAATTGCAATCAATTGCCCAATTTGGGATAAGTTGAGGCCGCGCTGGTTCTGCAAGTAATTCTGGGAAAGCGGTTGGGGCAGATATAAGGTGAACATGACCAGAAAGATCATGACCAGGTATTGTACATACTTTTGGTTGATCATTTCTTTCCAGCCGGTTTTCGTTGATCTACGGTCTTGTTCGACGGGTTGGGGGCTGATTAAGAAAATAAACACGGTCGAGACCAGAAATAGCCAGGCCGCAACTAAAAAAGTCCGCTGCAACCCATAACGATTCCCAATCCAGCCGCCGATCAATGGGCCGAGGATAACGCCAACATTGAAACAGGCCGAAATCAGTGTGATCGTGCGGCCGACGCTCCATCTTCCACGCGCCTGCGTAATATAGCTATTGAGCGGCACAACCACAAAGCTGGTAAAACCATATAAGCCCATCCCCAATACGAATAGCGGCAGAGAACGGGCCAGGGCCATGATCCATGTTGCCGCCATGCCAAACAACCATGCAAGCTGCAAAAGAGGTCGTCGGCCAAACCGGTCGGACAGGATACCGGCCGGGAGATAAGAGATTGCCATCGCGACCCCTACGCCTCCCAAAATACTGCCAATCAAAACCGGATTAGCGCCTAATTGCTGTAAATAAAGCGGCTCGAAATACAAAAACATCCCTTCACCAATGCCCCAGGTCACCAGTGAAAGCGCCACCAGGATCAGATCACGGCTCATTTTGCTTATCTCATTCTTTTGTAATAAAATCTGCAATCCGCGCGAACACAAGATCCTTTTGAGCATCGCGCGTTAAAACGTGCCCGCTTCCCTCAACCCAACTTATTTTCTTTTGATGGCTTCCAATACCTTTAAAGATTATTTCGGCGTGGTTTTCATCAGGTCGCACGGTCAGATCATTTTTTGAATAAATTAACAATGTTGGGATGGAGATTGTTGGTAGAACGCTATTCATCTCTACCAGCAAATCTCGTAACTCGACTACTTGCCGGAGAGGGTCTTCATCGTAGCAAATCTGTGTTTGTTCTGCAATTTTGTCATGCCAATCACTGGGTCCTTTTGGATTGCGAGGCTTAATCAGGCTAGCGACTTTGATCACCCTTGCCAGACGAGGATCAATGGGTAGGTGCTGGGGAACTGACATCGCGACTACCCCTGCAACCGGACAGGCCGGTGTGAATTTTCCGGATGCAAAAGTGAGCGAGAGAACGCCGCCCAGAGATAGTCCGATAAGAAATATCCGTTCGGTATTCCCCGAGAGCATGTTGTAACTATCTTCGACGCTCGCCAACCAATCCTGCCAGCGCGTACGCTGCATATCCTCGATGCAGGTTGCGTGACCGGCTAAACGAACTCCGAGTACACTGTGGCCTTTCAAGGCCAGGTATTCGCCCAGCAAACGCATCTCATTAGGTGTACCGGTAAAACCATGGACTAACACACACCCCGTTGGGCCGCCAGGAAAGAAAAAAGGTTCGGCCGAAGGAATAATCATGTGACCCTCCTGATGGCTGGAAAGGTGGATTCAACCGGCCAGTGTAATTAATTCTCTTGGCAAATTGCTCAGTGTGTCTGCCCCATACTCAGTGATTGCCACATTATCCTCAATACGCACTCCGTTGCGTTCAGGCAGATAGATGCCTGGCTCGACCGTAAAGGTCATGCCCGGTTCTAAAATCAAAGGGTTGCCGGCCCGCATATATGGCGCTTCGTGTCCCTCCATCCCCAGACCATGTCCCGTGCGATGGGTAAAATACATTCCATAACCGGCTTTTTCGATGACTTCACGAGCTGCCAAATCAACATTTCCCGCTGGGACGCCCGGAGCCGCCGCCGCCCGGCCGGCCTCGTTAGATTCTTTTACGATCGCGGCAATTTTCCGGTACTCTGGATCAACTTCACCAATCGCAAACGTGCGCGTCAAGTCTGAACAATATCCTGCAAAATATGCACCCCAGTCGATCACCAATAGATCTCCCGCCTCGAGGGTGCGGTTCGAGGGGGAGGCATGTGGATTGGCCCCATTTGGGCCGCCTGATACGATAGGAGAAAATGGCATTTCCGTATCGGCGCCTGCCCGCAGCAATTGCAAGGTGAGCTCGGCCGCAACCTGGCGTTCGGTCATACCACGCCGAATCAAAGGAAGTGTGTTCTCTAACCCTTGCTGGGCGATATCGACTGCCTTGCGCATCCATTCCAGTTCATTGGCGTCTTTTCGCATGCGCATTTGGGCCAGGATATCTTCCGCCGATATGATTTTCGCTTTGGGCGCAGCCGTTTCCACAAGACGTAATTCGAGAAAGCGCAAGCGAGTGGGTTCCACGCCTAGCGTACCCTCAATTTTGGCTGCACGGGCGGCTTGTAAAAATACGGCCGGCCAGGTCAGCGGATCTTCTCCATAAAGAAATACATGCGCTGGAAAAGGCAGCGTGGTGGTTTTGGCGGCTTCGAGTTCGGGGATAACAAGGGTGACCGGTTGGTCAGGAGAGAAGCAAGCGATCACCGGCCGTTCCATCAGGTGAAAATTTAGACCCGTAAAGTAAGCGAGACTAGGTCCGGGGTTCAACACCAGAGCATTCAGGTTGGCCTCTTCCTGTGCTTGCGCCAGGCGGTTTTGCCGTTCAAGGAATACGGATGTGTTCGAAGATTTTTTAACATCTGATGGCAATTGTTGGGACATTCTACGCTCCATGATTTTTGTAATATTCATTTTAAATTATAGTATAACGACATCATTTGGGATAATGAGATTTGTGAGATAAAAAGACGGCGCATCTGGCTTTTTTATCATACAAAAGGATCTTATTTACGGTCGGTCGAGAGGCTCCTTCCAATTAGGCACACGTGATAGAATTGCTGAATGCAAGAGCTACCCCTTTTTCCTCTCAATACGGTGCTTTTCCCTGGAACGCCATTGCGTCTTCATATTTTTGAAGAGCGCTATAAACGCATGATCAACCAATGCGTTGATGAGCAAGAGCCATTTGGGGTGGTCCTAATTCGTCATGGAGCAGAAGCATTGGGGCCTCTGCCTGAGCCTTTTTGGGTTGGCACCCTGGCAAATATTATTCAAGTTCAACGACTGCCTGATGGGCGAATGAATATCGTTGCCGTTGGAAAAAGTCGCTTTCGAATCATCTCTCTGGAGCCAGATCTTCAACCTTATCTTGTCGGGTACATCGAACCTTTCCCCCTTATAACGTTAAACCCGGTTTATTTGCAGGAAAAAGGGGATAAATTACGCCAATGGGTGGAGCATTATCTACATACTATGTCGGATGCTGGCGCAGGACAATTCGACATTTCTCAATTCCCAAATAATCCTATTGATCTCGCGTATATGGCCGCGTCTCTACTACAATTGTCAAATCTTCAGAAGCAAGAACTATTAACGATTGAACGCGCAGAAGATTTGCTTGACCAGGTTGACCGGGTATTTCGTCGGGAAATTGCCTTGCTTAGAGCTTTTACCGCCAAAGGACCAGAAGGATATGGCGTGTTTTCCCCGAATTAATCCCAATAACGGTGGCCATACTTTGCGGATGAAATCGCTGTAACCGACCTGGCATACAGCGCCCGAATGACGCACATGGGTGTGGTCAAAAAGCCATATGTTACTCAGTAGTTTAATCGCGATCGAGGATATCTATAATTATCCTGGCCTGGGCGGCTGATGATCTTTGCGATTGACCGGCGCGATCTGCCCTTGGTCCAGGCTCTGGCGATGATCACCGTGCGCGGTTTTGCCCTGGCCAACCTGGCGGCCGATCTGCTGTGCCCCGAATTGAACCCGCCCATTCGCTTACGCCAGAAATTGGCTGTCAACCCAAAGTAGAAATGTCCCCTTTTTGACAAAGTAAAAATGTCCCCTTTGAAAGGGTGGGTAATGGGGTGTGGTAGACTCAAGACACTCGTGCGGAGGATAGGGCAACGCTGGAGAGCGACCTGAGCGCCGACA
>JAYRNN010000030.1:0-3859 GCA_041912175.1 Anaerolineales bacterium
AACCGCATGACGTAGATGGGGGACGACAATGCTGCCCCCCACGAGCAGAGCTACATTGAATGCATCTACCAGCTCATCGTCCGACCAACCCTCATCAACGCATTGAATGATATGGTAATCAACGCACTCATTGCAGCGCAGCACCATTGAAGCAACCAGACCAAGCAACTCTTTTGTTTTCCCATCCAGGGCGCCATCTTTATAAGCCGCGCTATCCAGGTTATAGAACCGCTTAATTCCTAAATGATCAATTGAAGCAATTCGTTCATTCATCCGCGTGCGGTAGCTTTGGAACTCTTCTAAACGATTCATCGATGGGTCAATCATTGGCGATTCCTCCTGGAATTTCGAATGAAAGAAAAGTATATCACGCAGCAAGAAAGGGCTGCCGCTTAATCTGTGGAGGCAGTCTTCTTAAGCGCAAACACACAATGGCGGACACCGCTGCGATCCGGCTGCCGGTTGACGATTTGTTCAGCCCTACCGACAATTAAATGTTCAATGATATAACGATCCATTTGGCAGAGCTCAGCATGCTCTTCGATCAAGGCAGCATACGGGCAGCGACCCAGGATCAGGCGTGGACCAAGCGAATGCGCTTCCCAGCGTGCTTCATAATGAAATTCATTCAACCGGCGTACAGCCTGAACTAACCGCTGCGCCATATGGGCGCCCTGCGGGGTAAACGATCCACTCGGATGATCCGCCCCAGGTAGTTCTCTCACATCTTCGCCGATCAAAAGGCGCGCTAATTCTTCGAGCTGAGCCTCACGCGCAGTCCCAGTAGTGTTCTGCAGCAGAGCAGTCAGCAGCACTTTAGCAAGACCCTCCAATTGATTACCAATCGCCAATTCAGAAAGCCCGAATAGGCGCACCGGTCGCCCCTTCCCTTGTACTGGTCGCTGGCCAATCACCATGATTAACCCCTGTGCCGCCAGGAAATTCAAATGATGGCGAGCATTTGCCTCGGTCATCTGCAGGGCACGGCTCAGATCCGCGGCGCTCACTACACGATGAGCGCGAATATATTCCATTATCTGCTCACGGGAAGTCTTCACTCACTAATTATAACCAGCCTGTCCAATTAAACAAATATATATTTTCTTTTATATCCCGAAAACGCTATGGTATTCGAGTTATAATTGTATAGAAATGTTACCGATAGTAAAACAAACGACTGGTATCTAGATCTTGATATGAGCGACCCTTCCCAATTTGATGCTTCACCTCCACAGCCCGATTCTGAGCGCTTGACCTGGGACGACTCCTTTGCCGTTGCCCTGGCCTTGAGCCGGGCTTATCCTCAGGTCGATCTGGAAGCCGTCTCCCTGGGAATGATCTATCGCTGGACGATCGCCTTACCCGAATTTATCGATGACCCACGCATGGCAAACGAAGAAATATTGGCTTCGATTTATCAAGAATGGTATGAGGAGGTTATAACCCTATGAGTGATCCAACAAGTGAAGGTAAGCCAGCTCCAAATGGGGGTTCACCAGTCGAGGTGCCGCCCGAGTTAAGCGGAGCGGTGCATATTACCACCCTGGATAAGATTTACAATTGGGGCCGGCGATCATCGATATGGCCGATGATGTTCGGTTTGGCGTGCTGCGCTATCGAAATGATTGCGACCGCCGCCAGCCGTTACGATTTCTCGCGCTTCGGCATGGAAGTTATGCGCCCCAGCCCTCGCCAGGCTGACCTGATGATCGTATCCGGGACGGTCACCAAAAAAATGATGCCGACGATCGTTCGCTTATATAATCAGATGCCCGAGCCGAAGTATGTTGTCGCTATGGGCGCCTGCGCTTCCGGCGGCGGCCCATTCAAAGAGGGCTACAACGTCGTCTCTGGGGTAGATAACTTTATCCCGGTGGATGTTTATATCCCTGGTTGTCCACCCACCCCACAGGCACTGCTCAATGGGCTGATCACCCTTCAAAAGAAAATTGATACAGAACATTGGCGAGACAGCCGCTGGTACAGCAAGGATCCCATCCCGGAGATCCCAGTGCCGGTGCTTGGCCCAGATATTATGGATCCTCGTGAATATAATCAAATCGAGCAAATTTCCAAAGAAAAACTGGCTGAGTCAAACGAAACAGCCGCGGCGGCGGTGTAGTGGAGCAATCAGATGAGCGAACAAACTCTTACAATTAACCCCGAAGAAGTTTCCAGCCAAACAGATGAATTAATCGCTCGCTTTCCAGAGAGTGTGGTTGCAGATACCCGAAAAGGCTATGAAGGCTATTTGGTAAATGTCGAGGACTTGATTGAGGTCGCAACCGCCATCCGCGACGAGTTTGGTTATGATTACCTGTCATCGGTAACCGGTGTGGATTACCTGGCAGAAGGCAAGATGGAAGTCGTTTACCACGCCTTTCGCTCTACAGGCGGGTCCGGGTTAGTTTTCAAGACCCAAACCCCGCGCGAGGATGCTGTTGTGCCATCGCTGATCTCCGTTTACCCAGGGGTGGACCTCCAGGAACGTGAAACCTGGGATTTACTTGGTATTCGTTTCGATGGCCATCCGGATCTGCGCCGAATCTTGCTTTGGGAAGGCTTTCACGGTTTCCCGCTGCGCAAGGATTGGATCGAACCATTTTACGAAGAAGAAGGCAAACCCTTTAAAAGCCGCTGGCCGGAAGGAAACATCCAGCGCATTGAAGATAAAAATCCATTCAATAAAAATGTCAGTTACCCAGCTGGATTTAATCCATTCGATTGGGAGGGCCAAAGCGAACAAGCAGTTTATGACAGCGTGCGCCGTTCGATGGTAAGCCTTCACCAGGAAGAAACCGACTCCGTTATCGTCAACCTGGGTCCCCAACACCCCTCTACGCACGGCGTTTTCCGGATCGTGGCTGCCTTGGATGGTGAGACAATCCTCGCCCTGAAGCCAGTGATGGGCTACTTACATCGAAACCACGAAAAAATAGGCGAACGCAACACATTCCTCCAGAATATGCCTTTTACAGACCGCCTGGATTATCTGTCTTCGATGTCTAACAATTTTGGTTATGCCTTAGCCGTCGAGAAATTAATGGGGATCAAGCCGCCGGAACGGGCTGAGTATTTGCGAGTGATCATGGCTGAGCTAACCCGAATCTGCAATCATGTCTTTGCGATCGGCATGTTCTTGAATGATCTTGGAGCGTATTTCACCCCAGCTTTGTATGCAATCGAAGAACGCGAGCTGATCCTGGATATTTTCGAAGCCACCAGCGGATCGCGAATGATGTGTAATTATTTTCGCTTTGGCGGGGTCGCCAGGGATCTTCCAGATGGGGTCTACGAAAAAATCCGTGAGTTGGTTGTTGAACGCCTGCCGCGGCGGATCGATGAGCTTGATCGCTTCCTGACGAATAATGAAATTATCCGCTCCCGCACCGAAAGTATCGGTGTTCTAACACCTGAAGAGGCAATCGCCTATTCCACATGTGGTCCGGTGCTGCGCGCTTCGGGTGTACCCTATGATATCCGCCGGGCAGATCCGTACAGCATCTATGATCGGTTCGACTTCGACGTGGCTGTACGCTACCATGGGGATACGTACGACCGTTACCTGATCCGCATCGACGAGATCCGCCAAAGCCTGCGTATTTTACAACAGGCCATCCGCGATTTACCCGCGGGATCGATTCAAGAAGGCAAACCGCAGTATCAGGTTCGTGTACCCGCTGGCGAATCCTATGGCCGCGTTGAAGGGCCAAAAGGAGAGCTTGGTTACTATGTCGTTTCCACGGGCAAAGCGAACCCCTGGCGTTATCATGTGCGCGCCCCTTCGTTTATCAACCTCACGGCGTATGAGAAAATGTGTGTAGGCAACAAAATTGCGGATGTTGTCGCAATCCTGGGT
>JAYRNN010000031.1:0-5811 GCA_041912175.1 Anaerolineales bacterium
CAGCAGATGCTCGGCCCTCGCGCTGGCGTGCCTGAGCGCATGCGGCGGGGGAGCCCCCGAGCCGGGTTCGAGTGACACGCCCGAGACGAGCGCCCAGGGCGCCGTGGTGCAGCACGTCGTGCACCTGGACGACAACGTGATGTCCCGCGTGACGTTCACGACCACCGAGGTCGCGCGGCTCGCCACCGGTGCGCCGATCGTGGCGGCCGCGGCGGTCGGCGTCGACGAGCACCACTTCGCCATCGTCGACGCCCCGGCGCCCGGGCGCGTGGTGTCGCTCCTCGCGCACGTGGGGGAGCCGGTGGCGCAAGGAGCCCCGCTCGTCGAGCTCGCGAGCGGAGACATCGGCGAGCGGCGCGCGGCGGTGGCCGCGGCGGAGGCGCACGTCGCGACCCTCGAGGCGCGCGTCGCGCGGCGCCAGGCGCTCTCGAGCGAACAGCTCGGCACGACCGGCGAGCTCGAGGACGGGACGCACCCGATCTTCGCCAACATCGCCAACGCGTCATCATAGGAGATGCGCGGGAAAGGCGGTTCGATCTTTTCCAGGGCGGCGACATCCCGCCCCAGCGATTTTAGCTCCGAGGCGCGCTCCCTTAAAACCCGCTTCACGATGTGGGTGATAAACTGCTCCTCGATCTCCATCAGCCCATCCAGATCGCAGAAGGCCGCTTCTGGCTCGACCATCCAGAATTCGGTCAGATGGCGGCGAGTTTTCGATTTCTCAGCGCGAAATGTCGGCCCAAAGCTGTATACCTTCCCAAACGAGAAGATGTTTGCTTCATTATAGAGCTGCCCACTCTGCGCCAGATATGCCACGCCTTCATCAAAATAAGGGGTTTCAAAAAGCGTGGTCGTGCCTTCACAGGCCGCCGGGGTCAAGATGGGGGTATCCATGTGGATAAAGCCATTCGTATCCAACCATTCATGGATGGCGCTGATGACCGTGGCGCGCACGCGCAAGATCGCCCACTGGCTGGGCATGCGGATCCAGAGATGGCGGTTGTCGAGCGCAAAATCCGCCCCGTGTTCTTTAAGGGACATCGGGTAATCTTCGCCGGCCGCCTGGACGACCTCCAGGTTCTTGATGCCAAGCTCGAAACCACCGGGAACGCCGGGGGCGCGCCCATCGGCGCGCACGACGCCGGTGACGATGACGGAGCTTTCCTGGTTCAGATGCGCGGCGGCATCGAAAACCTCGGGGCTCAGATCATTCTTAAAGGCCACGCATTGGATAAAACCGTATCCATCGCGGACCAATAGAAAGACAAGCTTGCCTTTATCGGTCCGGTTGTACACCCATCCCTTGACCATCACTTCCTGGCCAACGAAATCGGCGATCTGGTCTACTCTGATGATTGGGGGCATAAAAAACTCCTTCTTACATGTCCAGTTTAATGTGTAATTCTTTGAGCTGCAGCGGCTCGACCGGCGAAGGCGCATCTGCCATCATGTCGCGGGCGTTCTGGTTCTTTGGAAAGGCGATCACCTCGCGAATATTGGGCTCGTCCGCCAGGATCATCACCATGCGATCGATGCCCGGCGCAATCCCGCCGTGAGGCGGCGTGCCATATTCGAAGGCCTCCAACATGTGCCCAAAACGTTCTTGGGCGACCTCAGCATCCAGGCCGATCAGCCCAAAAACCTTCTCTTGCAGCCCGCGCTCATGGATTCTAATCGAACCGCCGCCAACTTCATAGTTATTCAAGACCATATCATACTGCTGTCCGCGGGCTTTGCCAGGCTCGCTATCCAGGAAAGCGATGTCCTCTACCATCGGCGCGGTGAAAAGATGATGGCTGGGGTCCCAACGCTGTTCTTCTTCGTTCCAATTCACAAACGGAAAGTCGACCACCCAACAAAAAGCCAGCAAGTTGGGGTCAATTAACTTCAGCCGCTCTCCGAGCAGCACGCGCAAGCGGGCCAAAGCCTCATACACAACGGCCGGTTTGTCGGCCACAAAAAGCAGCAGATCGCCGGGCTCGGCGTCCATGCGCTGTAAAAGCTCCTGGAGCAACTCTGGCGCAAAAAACTTCGCAAAAGATGAACGGTGCTCTCCATCTTCAGACACCGCAAGGTATGCCAGGCCTTTGGCCCCAAAAGTCTTGATATATTCCGCCAGCTCGTCGAGCTGCTTGCGGCTGTAATTCCCCTGGCCTTTGGCATTCAAACCGCGCACATGCCCGCCTTCCGCGGTGACATTCTCGAAGACCTTGAAGCTGCTCCTGGCGGCCAGGTCGGTGACATTCTTCAATTCCAGGCCAAAGCGCAGATCGGGGTTGTCTTTGCCAAAGCGTTCCATGGCCTCTTGATAGGTCACGCGCGGCCAGGGGCTGGCGAGCAAACGCTTATGCGGAACCAGCCGGGCAGTGAGTTTCGTGAACAGGTCTTCCGCCAAAGACATCACGTCCTCGCGTTCGACAAAAGATAATTCCATATCCAACTGGGTAAATTCGGGCTGGCGGTCGCCGCGTTGGTCCTCGTCGCGAAAGCAGCGTGCAATTTGAAAATATTTTTCGACCCCGGCGACCATCAGGAGTTGTTTTAATTGCTGCGGAGATTGGGGCAGGGCATAAAACTCGCCTGGGTGTACGCGCGAAGGCACCAGGTAGTCGCGTGCGCCTTCTGGGGTCGTCTTAAAGAGGATCGGCGTTTCCACTTCCAGAAAACCACGCTCGTCCAGGTAATCGCGGATGAATTTCACCACGCGGTGGCGCAGCTCCAGGTTGCGCCGCATCCGCTCGCGCCGCAGATCCAAATAGCGGTAGTGCAGGCGGGTTTGCTCGTCGGGCTCGTCATCACTGTTAATCAGGAACGGCAAGGGCTTGGCCGGGTTGAGGATGCGCACCTGCGAGATATCGACCTCGATTTGACCGGTAGGCAATTTCATATTTTCCATTCCGGGCAGGCGGGGGCGAACGATGCCTTCGACCTGGATCACCCACTCCATGCGGACTGCGTGCAAATTGGCATGCGCATCCGGCGCAGATTGCGAATCGGCGACCACCTGCACAATGCCAAACCGGTCGCGCAGATCGAGGAATGTGATCCCGCCATGGTCTCTGCGCCGGTATACCCAGCCGGCTAAGCGCACCGTTTTACCGATATCGGCGGCGCGCAACTCGCCGCAAGTTTGTGTCTTATACATCCTTCACCTCCATAAAAAATCGCCCTACGCAATCTGCGTCGGGCGATAGATTTGCAAAACCCTGGTTCAACTCTCGAGGATACTGAACCTGACCGCCCGGCGTATGGCACGCGCATTATGATTATCAGCATCGTTTAGATTGGCGCCGACCGTGTCATTCCATTTATCGCAGCGGGGCGAAGAAACCACAAGCATGATGACTCTTTTTGCTCCAGGATGGATCTGATTAGAATGCGAATTATAGCACGAGCGCTCAAAAATTGGGGAGATTAATCCCTGTCGAGCGTGGTTCAACATTGGGCTCGCGCAAAATGACGGGCGCGTCAAGATAGAACGATGCGTCCTTAGCTATCTCCAGATTCTAGATTCACCTGTTTTTACCAACGGGCCAGGACTGTAGCTACTTCAGTTGTTCGGCCATCGCTTCGCCGATGATTTGCTGGACACGCCGGGTTGGGTGGTATTCATCCCAGAAAAAGTACCCATCCGGCGACGGGCATACGACTTCACTAGGGAATGAAACACACATATCCGTCAGGTTGGTCAGCTTGTACTGATCTGGATTAGCCCGGATTTTTTGGCTGGCGGCGAGATAGTCAAAGATCTTGATCGGGATATTGTATTCTTTTGACAGCCGTTCCATCTCGGTCGGTAAAGCGGCGTTAACCCTGGCTTGAAAGGCGGTCGCTTCGTCAACATAACCTTCAGAAACCACACCCGGGAGGATAGATAGGTCGGGCAGGTTGACCAGCATAATCTGACGGGCGCCGGCTTTGGCCAGATCGGTCACTGCCGTGACGAGATTGGCGACTTCTAGATCGGCGGCAGCGCTGACTTTTTGGGCGTCGTGTGTTCCAAGCACCAAAAAATCGCTGATGGGAGCCTGGACGATATAGAGTGTTCCCGGGTCTGGGTTCTGACCGGCGGGTCCGGTGAGATATTTCCCGACCTGCCCCAGGAGCCCGGTGTTTTTAAATGGATCGACGACATCATTCGCATTGCCAGTGCCGCTGTAAGCGCCGCCGGTTGCAAAGTCGTTGAGATCGACGATCAGCTGTTCTGCCAGGACTTGCACCGCCGTCGGGTGGCCGGTTACTGAGCTATCCCAATGCATCTTTTTCGCCCAAGGCCACCATTCTGGGTCCATCATATTAATTTTGGCTAATTCGGTGGCAATCTTATAGAAGTTGCCATTATCGAAGTAGCTGTCCCCAAAGACTACCAGGCGAGCGATCTTTGGAGCCGAGGTTGCCGCCGGCACAGCCAGGGTTGTCGCCGGCGCTGTCGAGATGGTCGTCGGCGCAGTCGAGGTGCAGCCAACGAGAACCAAACAAATCAACAGGCAAAACCACATCTTATTCATCAGGCCCTCCTCAAGTGATTAAAATCAAACATGTTAAACTGGATTCACGATGAACGCCATCCCATTTCGATATCCCCTGGATATTACCGGTAGGTATACGAAAACATCGCCGTCTGGCTTGGTGAGGTTGCCTTCGGTCTCCGTCGCTGCTCCCGCCGACTAGCCAACCGGCATGACATGTTGAACCACCAGGATTAAACAAATCAGGACAACCAGGTTGTTTCTCATGTGATTTTCCTCCTTCACCCATACTGAAAACGCCTGGAATATATCCACTATCTTTGTAGCAAATATTTAGATTAATGTCAAATGAGAATCCTGCGCGTAATTGTCATCCTTACAGTTGGTAAATTTATCCGGATGATCGAAAGTACAAACAGGCGCAATAGATCAACGGATGCATTATCTCTGGCCCAAATCTTAACCTCGCTCTCCCTGCTTGATGCAATAACCTTCTTAATGTCGCCATTAGCTCACGATAAAGTTCTTATAAAGACAGGTCTTAGCCCGGCGTGGTATGCTTTATTCCGGATAGCCAGAAAACTATCTTAATGTCCATCCCGGATATAGGGTTTTTGGGGTTATTACGGGCGGCACAGCCGCTCGCAATAACCCCAAATAACATCCTTTTTCTTGATCAGGTACCAAGTTTACAAAGAGGAGAGATCTTAAAATGCGAAAGAATACAACTATCATCACGGCAGCGGTCATTGCCTTTGCGATGCTGATGTCGGCATGCAGTGGGATTTCAATGCAAGTCCCCGGCTTAAATCTGAAGGCGCCGGCTGTACAAGCCAGCAACGAAGGGCAATCGGCAGCGCCGGACACATCCGCCCAAGCGGCGGCTCAGTCGACGAAACAGGCTGCGGCGCCGCAGTCAGGCGTAGCCGCCCAAACCAATTCAATGGATGAACTGTTGGCGGCCTATCAGGATACGCTGGTCAATATTTACAAGGCAGTCAACCCTGCGGTAGTGAATATCCGCGTCGTCCAGAACACCAATAGCGCAGCCCTGGATCTTAGCCAGGCGCCCAACCTGCCGGAAAACCCGTTTTTCAACGACCCGAACAACCCAAGCTCACCCCAACTGCCGCAGGGGAATGTCCCCTCGCAAGCATTGGGATCTGGCTTTGTATGGGATACGGCAGGTCACATCATCACCAATAACCACGTGATTAAAAACGCAGACAAAATCGAGGTGAGCTTCAGCGATGGCCGCACGGTATCCGCCGAGCTGGTTGGGGCGGATCCGGATAGCGACCTGGCGGTGCTCAAGGTGAATGTACCGGCCGAGCAGCTCACC
>JAYRNN010000032.1:0-14645 GCA_041912175.1 Anaerolineales bacterium
GTCGAAACCCGCCCCTTCGAAGACCTTAACTACAAATACCGGAAAACCAGCCGCGAAGAGGGCCTTAAACATGAGCAGGACGCCCCCCACTCGAGCCACGGCCCCCACGTCCGAGAGTTCATTGACGAAATCCACCATCTCGTAGGGCATGACGTTCTTGTCGAGCTTGTTCGGTTTCAAGACCGCCGCGGTATCCTGCTGGTCGCCTTCCCAACCCCAAAAGGTAAGCGCCATCGCCAGGTTGGCCGGCCCGCAGTTATTCCAGCTTTGATACATGTGCGTGAAGCCGCTGAGCATAGCCTGGGAGGGGAGCGGCGTGGGGATCGGGGTGAGCGTGACGGTGGGTTTAGGCGTGTCAGTGGGACCCGGCACAGTCGGCGTGGCGGTCGGAACGGGCGTGGGCGTAGCGGTGGGCAGTGTATCGGCCAGGCTGGGCAGAGTCTGCCCGACCGGCTCGAAGACCTGCTGCTCGGGCGGGTTAAGGGCGTAGCGGACGCGCGCCTGCATGGCCTCCACGCGCCAGGCCAGCCGCTCGTTGACCGGGGGAATCTGGTACACCAGCCCACCCACCAGGCAGAGCAAAATCAGAACCAGCACAAAACAACCCACCGTTTGTTTTGACATAACAGGATTATATTATAGATTTCAGGATAAGTTCGTGGGCGTAGCTCACAAACTTATCTCCGAGGAATCAGGGAGAGGCCACGCCCAACTGATCCAACTGGTAGCGCGCCGCCTCAAAACCAGGGTGGTACTTGATGGCCGCGGCATAGTCCTCGATGGCGCCGGCCGTATCGCCTAAGGCTTGCTTGGCCATGCCGCGCCAGTAATAGCTCTCCTCGAGGTTCTTATCACTCTGCATGGCATCCAGGGTGGTCTGAGCCAGGTTAAGCACATCCCAATAGCGCCCCGAGTAGAAATAAGCAAAGTAGGGTCCGGTCTGGTACCAAAGCATGCGCCAGGGGCGCTCGGCGGCAGGAATAGACGGATATACCAGGAAGGCCTTGTCGTAAGCCTCGGCGGCGCCCATGTAATCCTGCAGCATGCGCAGGTTGGTGGCGCGGTTGAACCAGGCAAAGTATTGATCGATGCCATCCAGGGCGAAGATTTCGTTCGAAGCCCGTTCGGCGGCGCGCTGGTAATTGGTCGTCTCATCGGCGTCCGGGCCGAGCAACTGCATCACTTCAGCTTGCTTTTCCTTGTCATAGATCACCAGGTAGGTGTAATTGAAGGCCCGCCAACCCTTCTCCATCACATCATACGCCACTTTAAAATTGGGCCCGGTGAATGAATCCTGGGCGATAAACTGCCCCTGGCCGTCGTCGTAACCGGTCACCACCTCGTAATGGCCCATCCAGCTCTTCACACCGGTCAGGTCGTTCAAATAAGTGCCTTTTTCCGCCAATACCGGAAAACCCGCCGCGATAAAGCGCTTGAGTGTATCCAGATCGCCGCCCACGCGTGAAACCACATCCAGGTCGGTGTAGTTCTGGACGTAATCGACCATCTCATATGGCATGACATTCTTATCTTTGGCGTCCGGCTTGAGCACCGGCCCGACCACGTCCTTATTCCCCTCCCAACCCCAGTAGGACAGCGCCATCGACAGGTTGGCCGGGGCGCAATAGTTATAGCGCCCGTGTTGATCGTCGTAGCGCACCCCCTGCAAGGCGACCTTAGCGGGCAGCGGCGTAGCCGGGATCGTCGGCGCGGGCTCGGGCGTGCTGGTCTGCGCCTGCTCCACCACCGTCATTTGCGACGGGGATGGCTGGGGCGAGGTCTGCGCCTGGGATGGGGTGGCGGTATACACCGCCGGGGCGGGCAAAGCGGCCTCCTGCTGCGGCGTGAACACCACTGCCTGGGGTGGGTTGAGCGTGTATTTGATGCGCAGCACCCATTCATCCACACGCCAGGCCAGCCGGTCATGCACCGGGGGGAGGAAATATGCCCCGCTGAGTCCAAGCAGCACAAGGATGGCGATGATAACTACGAATAACTTCTTTTTCATCATCCCAAAATTTTACTCCGCATAGCCAAGCCGCTCCAATTCTTGTTTGGCCGGGGTCGAATTGGGGTTGATCTCGACCGCCCGGCGATAATCGTACAAGGCTTTCTCCAGATCGCCCGTGGCTTCACGCGCCCGACCCAACCAGTAAAAGCTCTCCTCGAGCAGCGGGCCGCCGGCGCTGTCCAGGGCCTGGTTGCCCAGCGCGATCACATCCTGGTAGCGTGCGGTGTTGAAATATGCCTCGTACGGTCCGGCCTGATACCATAGCATACGCCAGGGGCGATCGTCTTCTGGGATATCGGCGTAGACCGCAAAGGCCTGGTCATAGGCGCCGGCCGCGGCGGGGTAATCGCCCAGGGCTGTCAGGCCAGAACCCAAGTTGTACCAGGCGAAGAACAGATCGCGCCCTGCCAGGCGGGCTGTTTCTTGCTGCGCGCCCGTGACGGCGGAGCGGTAATTTACCGCCTGGTCCGCCTGATCCCCGAGCAGCGCCAGCAGCTCAGCCTGGCGTTCGTCAGGGGCGATCACCAGGTATACGTTATTGAATGCACGCCAGCCGGATTCGATCTCAGAGTAGCTCACAGGCAAATCCGCGCCGACCAGCGAGTCTTGTGTAGTGAAGCGCGCCTGTGCATCATCGTAACCGGTCAGCAACAGGTAATGCCCCATCCAATCTTTGGGGTGCGGCTGGATACCGCTCTCGATTACCACCGGGAAGCCAGCGGCGATCAAGCGCTTGAGCATCTCCAGATCGCCGCCCAGGCGAGAAACTGCCTGCAGCCCGGCCTGCTCCTGAACATAGGCAGTCATTTCCCAGGGATTGACATTCTTGTCGTCGATCGTCCCGAAACTAGGCCGCAGCAAGCGGCGCGTATCGCGCTGGTCGCCCTGCCAGCCCCAATAGGACAACGCCATGGCCAACGTAGCCGGCCCGCAGTTGTTGTACTGCTGGTACTCGTGGACAGCGCCGCTCAGCGCAGCCTGGGCGGGGATGGGCGTGGGCGATCGGGTCGGGGTAGGACCTGGCAGCGGTGTTCCGGAAGTGGCCGGCGTGGGCGTAGCGCTGGGCAGCAATGTCGCCGTAGGCCTGGATGGGCTGCCAGTTGGAGCCATTGACTGATCTTGGGGGACGAACACCTGTTGCTCGGGCGGGTGCAGGGCGCGCTGCCAGCCCACCCGCAGGTTCTCCACCCGCCAGGCCAGGCGCTCGTGCACCGGCGGCAGATTGTAAAGGGCTCCACCCGCCAGGCACAAGAACAACCCGGCCAGCAGCGCAATTGTGAGGGTTCGTTTCGACATCGGCAATCAACGTTCACCCAGCGGAGTGAACAGAGGTGCATTATACCAATGAAGGGCGAAAGGCAAGATGAATTGCGAATTAGGAGTTAACGAAGAGAGGCCGTCCAAAAAGAGCGTTTGAACGGCCTCTCTTCGTCTTGAGTCCGGCTATTTCTTTTGGTCGATGTTGACCTTCACACCTTTGTTTCCGCCCAGGACGATCGACAGGCCGAGCAGAAAACCAAAGTTGTACCATGCGCCGTTATTATGAGCTTCGTATAATCCAATATCCTTTTTGAACAAGGAAATCAAGAAGGCAAATGGTAAGATGAACCCATGCCAGACGCCTTGCCAGAATCCGGCCACGTTTCCCTTGGGGGATTCGGTATTGACCAGCGCGTTGGGGGTGGCAGACACGAAAATCTTATTCATGAAGCAACTCCTGTAGTAAGTTCCTGAAAAAGGTGGGGCCTACCCAAGGTGGTGATATCGATCTGTACAGATTATACCGCACCCTACCTCCCTGAAATTCTGCTCGGGGAGACAGCGTTCCTGCCGGTGGGCAGGTTTCCGATTCTGAATCCTATGAACCTGAAGTCGATTTTTGAGTAAAATATAATTGAAAGAGAAACGAATGCCACAGTTATAATAGATCATCGCAGGGCAAAATCAAATCATAGGAGGCAGAAAAATGACGATTATAACCGCACTCATCCTCGGCATAATCATTGGTTGGGTCATCGAATGGGTGATCGACTGGATCTATTGGCGGCGCAGGCAGGCCGCGCTGGCGGAAAGTTTGTCAGAGTCAGAAGCCCATGCCGCCAACCTGCGAATCAATAATACAGATTTGATCAGCCGAATGGCCATCCTGGAAGCAGAGGCCGGTAAATCCGCGGGCGTCAAAGCCGAATTAGAGAACAAAATTGCCGGCCTGGAAACCGAAGTCGGCGGGTTGCAAGGCGAGCGAGACCAGTTGCAGGCCAAAATCGCCGACCTGGAAGGCCAGGGTTCCGGAGTAGGCCTGGCAGCCGCAGTAGGAGCGGTGCGCCTGGCTGAGGCGACCATGGAGGTAGGCGCAGAGCCCGACACCGGCGCTGGAGCAGAGCAAGTCGTTGAAGAACCCGGCGCTGTGGCTGCGGCAGTAGAGGCCGTTGAAGAACCCGGCGCTGTGGCTGCAGCAGTAGAGGCTGCTGAAGAACCCGACTCGGCCTCAGAGGTGATCATCGGCGGCGTCCCGTTGAGCGATGCTGATTTTACCGGCAACGTGGATTCCTCCAACTTCGCCGAGATGGCCAAATTCAAATACCCACTGGCTTACGTGGAGGGCATTGGACCGGTCTACGCCGAGAAACTCAAGGCGATTGGCTTAATTAGCTGCCTAGATTTCTTTAAAGCTGGCGCCACCCGCAAAGGAAGGGAAGAGCTGGTCGAGAAATCTGGTATTTCAAGCAAGCTGATCCTGAAATGGGTGAACCACATCGACCTGTACCGCATCAAGGGCATCGGTTCGGAGTATGCCGATCTGATGGAAGCCAGCGGGGTGGATACCGTGGTCGAGCTGGCCCAGCGTAATCCGGCCAACCTGTTCGAAAAACTGAACGAAGTGAATGCAGCCAAGGAGTTGGTGCGCAAGCTGCCCACCGCCGCCCAGGTTGAAGATTGGGTGACCCAAGCCAAAGGCCTGCTGCGCGTGGTAACGTATTAGGCTATCCACACATCAAGGTTCGTTTCGTGAAGATCGGCAAAACTGGAGGATGACATGGATAACCAAACCAAAGCGCCTGGCCTGGATATTTTCAAGCTGCTCGTGTTCTTGGGACTGATCGCTGCATTGGTCTACTACTACCTGCAAAACCAACCGGCCGGCGCAGAGAGCGCGGCGGCCCCTACCGCTGCATCAACATCTCCTTCGACGACGGTCCCAACGGAGGTCTCGGCGGCTGCCACACTCACCCCGCCTGAGGCCGCCGCGCCGCCCATCCCAGAGGCGGAAGTGGCGCTCAAGTTGGACGAGCAGGCCACTCGCCTGGTTAATCCACAGGGGGAGGCGGTTTATGAGCTGAACCCGGTCGATAACGATTGGCAGCCGGTCGTCCCGCAGGATTTTGGCCAGCTCAAGCTGGGGCAGGATTCCAGCGAAAAATGGGTGCTGGCCGCCGCCGATGGGACCGCCCGCTACCAGTGGGATGAGACCCGCGCCGCCTGGCAGATCGCCCCAGAATTCCTGGCCAACCCGCCAGAATTCCCACCCTCAGAAGTCGAGCTGACCTACGACGAGGCAAGCGGAGCATTGCTCTCCCCGCAAGGAACCCCGTTATATACTCTGGACGCTGCCAGCGGGCAGTGGGCGCCGGTCATCCCGGCAGAGATCAAGGCCGGACTGCCGGCGGACGCAACGACACGCCAGCAGGAAAATGGTTGGGTGATTGTCGCCGCGGACGGGACGGTCCTATACACCTGGGACCCGGCCGGCCTGGAGTGGACTGCGGTCAAATACACCGCGGCGGTACAAAACACCGCTACGCTAGAAACCACCACGGAGGAGGGAACCACCGCCACCCTCGCGCAGCCCGTCGCAGCAGATACACCCTCCGCCGCCACAACGCGACCCGCCCCGACAGCGGTTAAAATCACCTGGCCTGCCACGCCACCGGCAAGCGTCACGCTGACCCTGGACGAGCCGGCAAAACGGCTGGTCGATGCAGATGGGGAGGCGATATATGAGTTGGGCCCGGCCGGAAGCGCCTGGCTGCCGGTCGTCCCGGCGGATATGAGCCAGCTCAAGCGGACGCAGGATACGACCGGCAAATGGATCCTGGCAGCAGTAGACGGCGCGCCGCGCTACCGCTGGGATGAGACCATCGCCGCGTGGCAGATCGCCCCGGAATTCCTGGCCCACCCTCCCAAATTCCCATCTTCGCCGGTCAAACTGACCTATGACGAAGCGATGGGGGCGTTGGTCTCCCCGGAAAAAGCGCTGGTGTATGTCCTGGACGCCGCCACGGAGCAGTGGACGCCGGTCATCCAGGCTGCGCTGCAAGCCGAGCTGCCCGAGGGCGCCGCGGTGTCCCAGGTGGAAGGTGGCTGGGCCATCGTCGCCAAGGACGGGACAGCGCTGTACACCTGGGACTCGGCGGGTTTGGAATGGATGGCAGCACAGAAAACCGCGACGGTCGAAACGACCACAGCAGTCACACCGCCCGCCGCGACGGATACGCCGGCTGCACGCCCCACATCGACAGCCGCTGCGGCGGCCACAACTGCGGCGCAACCCACGCCGACAGCCACTAGGGCGGCCAAAACCGCCGCTCAACCCACCCCGACCCCTTCCCAGGCGGCCGCCCTGCCCGCTCAACCCACATCGACATCCGCTGCCGCAGCCACAACTGCGGCGCAACCCACGCCGGCATCTACCACGGCGGCCACAACCGCCGCCCAACCCACGCCGGCTGCCGCCACGACGGCCACACAACCCACCCCAAGCGCTACTGCTGCCGGCGTGCCCCCTGCCCCTCCTACCCCAACACCGGGGACGGTGGTGTGCAACGGCGCGCCGCCAAGTCGAATTCAGGTGGGCGATACGGTCGAGGCGCTCACCAACCTGAACCTGCGCGACGCCCCAGGGATGAATGGCAAGTGGCTGCGCACCAATATATTTGGAACGCGCCTGAAGGTGATCGGCGGGCCGGTGTGCCTGGCGACCGGAAAAGGCCAATTCTTATTCTGGAACTCAGGCGGCGAATTCTTGTGGTGGAACGTGCAGCAAGCGGACGGCCTCAGCGGCTGGTCGGCGGAGGGCGATAAACTTGGCCCGTTTTACTATCTGGGGCCTGTGAAGTAAATTGAACACCGAACAACTGCACCCTTCATTTGGAATCATCTTCCACCCAACTTTTCCGCCCGAAACGCTGGCCGATTTCGCCCGACAGGCGGAGGCGGCCGGCTTTGATGAATTGTGGCTGTGGGATGACTGTTTCACGCCGGGGGCGCTGACTTCGGCGACGATCGCCCTGGCGGCCACCCGGCGGCTGAAAGTCGGGATTGGGTTGATGCCGGCGACCGTCTACAATCCGTTGTTCGCGGCGATGGAAATCACGACCCTGGCGCGGGCCTTTCCGAAGCGGTTCATGCCGGGCTTTGGGTATGGCGTTCCGGCCTGGATGGCTCAAATCGGCGCCGCGCCAAAATCCTTCCTGCGTTCGCTGGAAGAGACAGTGACGGCAGTGCGACGGCTTCTGGCCGGCGAGCGGGTCACGATGCATGGCGTTCAGGTGAACCTGGATGAGGTTCAGATGCAGGCGACCTCTGACGAGCCGCCGTCGCTGTATATCGGGGCGATGCGCGCGAAGACCTTGCAACTGGCCGGGCGCGTGGCGGATGGGGCAATCCTGACGGCCATGTCGTCCCCGGCGTACGTGCATTGGGCGCGCCAGCAGATTGAGATCGGGATGGCCCAGGCCGGGCGAGAAGCGCACCGCCTGGTAGTCTTCGTCGACGTGAAGGTCAACCCGGACGGCGAGATGGCGCGGGCGGCGATGAGAAGGGCGCTGGCCGAATGGCTGCCATGGGCGGATATCCAGTTGAGCACGCTGGGAATCGAAGCGGATGTGGCAACGTTCATCGCAGAGCATGGCGCTGAAGGCGTCGCCGAGCGCATGCCGGACGCCTGGCTGGACACCCTGGCCGCCGCGGGAACGCCGGATCAGGTCAGCGAAACCTTGCAGCGGTTGGTGGAGGCCGGGGCGGATGCGCTCATCTTCCAGCCGCTCAACGGGGACCCAGACTGCCTGCAGGAATACGCGCGTTTCCTGCTGCCGAAACTGAAATAATTATGAGCATAGAAAAACCGGCTGCGCCGATTTTCTATGCTCATAACATATATTTAAGAAAATTCGGACAATATAGAGTAGAATAAGGTATTACATTTGGAAATTGATGAAACAAGACAAGGAGGAATACCCATGGAGTTCGAAGGTTACTGTGTCAAATGTCGCACGAAACGAATGGTCAAGGATGGTGTGGTCGTAGAGTCAGCCAAGGGCCGGCGGATGGCCCAGGGCGCCTGTCCGGTATGCGGTACGAAGGTGACGCGTTTCCTGGCCAGCGAAAAAACCGGATAGGATCAGATTAGTAGACATAATGATACATGGGCTATCCAAAAGAGCATTTGGACAGCCCGTGTTTCATTTTTGATAGCTTATAGGGCGGTCGTGCTGCGCGTCCCCGGTCAGTTATTGCGCACGTCGTCGTGGCTGGCAGAGTTACGCGCTTTTCACCCGCCAGGGGTCGGAACAGATGCAAACTGAGAAAAAGATGTTTGTCCAACAGGTCGAGAGCTACGAACATCTTGGAGATGTGGAAACGTTTGTGACGGATATGCACGCCCGTTATGCGGCGATGAAAGACAGGTAGAGAGACGAGACATGAACACTACTGCCCCCAAAAACACGATACTGGCCGTCGCCTGGATTGTAACCCTGCTCGTCTCGGCGCTGCCCAAGATCATCCTGCAGGAAATCTTCGGGCAGACGGTTTCCGCCGACATGCAGGCGGTGCTGTCGCTGGGTGTGATCGGCGCGGCGCTGCTGGCGAGCCTGATCTGCAAGCCGCTGCGTGGGCTGCGCCCTTTGTTGATCCTGTTCGCGGTGTTGGTGGGCAGCCAATGGCTCGTTTATAACCGCATCGACAAACTCGGCGACTACCCGAGGTGGCTCAAGAACCCATCCTTCAATGTGAGTATGCTGGCCGAGCAGTCGCTCAACTTGATGGTCACGCTGGCAGTGATCGGGACGCTGCTGCTGATGAAGAAGAAGCGCCAGGATTTCTACCTGGCGAAGGGCGATCTCAGCGCCCCCGTGGAACCCATCCGCTGGCTGGGCGTCAAGCAAGGCGAGCGTTGGAACAAATTTGGGCCGGTGCTGACGATCTGCATTAGCCTGGGGACGCTGGCTTTCCTGATTATCGCCGGGCGCCCGCCGTTGAACATCGTTGCCAAGGCGCTGCCCTTCCTGCCGGCGGTGCTGCTGGCGGCGGCCTTGAACGCTTTCAACGAAGAAGTGACCTACAAGGCTTCATTCCTGTCCGTGCTAGAGAGTCCGGTGGGGCCGCGCCAGGCGTTGTACATGACGGCGGCTTTTTTTGGCATCGGCCATTTCTATGGCGTGCCCTATGGTGTGATCGGCGTAATCCTGGCGACCTTTTTGGGCTGGATCCTGGCCAGATCCATGCAGGAGACGCACGGCCTGTTCTGGGCCTGGTTCATCCATTTCTGGCAAGACGTGTGGATTTTCTCCTTCATGGCGATCGGATCGATCATCCCAGGCGGGGGGTAAAGTCGATCGACGGCGCTGAGGTGTGCTATAATCGTATTACAAGTTTCAGATCGATAGGAGAAACGTATGGATATCGTAACCGTCTCGCCTAAATTTCAAGTGGTCATTCCACAGAAGGTACGGGAGCTATTAGGGGTGAAACGCGGGCAAAAAATGACCGTGCTGGCGTACGATAACCGGATTGTTTTGATCCCTAACCGCCCCATTCAAGAGGCGCGTGGTTCTTTGAAAGGTATGGACAGCGGGAATTATCGCGAAGAACAAGATGAGGAACGTGCATGAACGTTGTGGATACTTCGGGCTGGCTGGAGTATTTTACGGAGGGCAAAAACGCGGATTTCTTTGCGCCGGCGATCGAAGATATCGATCGCCAGATTATGCCAGTGATATGCGTGTATGAGGTATTTAAAATAGTCATGCAGTCACAAGGGTTAGGGATGGCCGAATTGCGGGCTGCAGATTTGCTGAGAGGCAAGCTGGTGGAAATAACCGCTGCGCTGGCGATGAGCGCGGCGGTTATTTCAATAGAGCTGAAATTGCCGATGGCAGATAGCTTCATAATGGCGGTCGCTCGCGAACACCAGGCGACGTTGTGGACGCAGGATGAGCATTTTAAAGGTTTGCCGGGGGTAAAGTATATTGAGAAGTAAAGGATGAGCAAGGCGCATGAATGTGGGGGAAAATCGGCCTCGTTTTGACAAACGGCAATATAGACTGTTTAGACCATTAAGGGTAGGTTAATATTTATTTTTTTGTTTTAATATATAATCAAACCCTTGACGGGGGTCGTTCATTCACCGGGTTGAAACAACATACATAGAGATGATGGAGGAATGGAATGAAGAATTCGTCGTACAAGTTGTTTTCGTTAATAATGGTATTGGCTTTGATGCTCGTGGCGTTGCCAATCCAGAGCGCATTCGCGCTTGGAGGCGGCTCTGGCTCCGTCAGCCTGGCCGCTTTGGGAACGGCATATACCCAAAACTTCGATACACTGGCCAATACAGGCACGACAAATAATCTCACCATCAACGGGTGGTACCTGAATGAAACCGGTAGCAGCGGGAGCAACAACGGCCAATACGCGGGGGGAACCGGCTCGGGTACTGCTGGCGATGTTTACAGTTTTGGCGCCGCCTCTAATACAGAGCGGGCGTTTGGTGGATTGCTGAGCGGCACCTTGAACCCCACTATAGGTGCACAATTCACAAACAATACCGGCAGCACGATCACCTCATTGGACATTTCATACAAGGGTGAGATGTGGCGTGCGGGTGTACTAAATCGCGGTACTGCCGATCGACTTGATTTTCAGCTCAGCGCCAATGCCGCCAGCCTGACCACCGGCGTCTGGGTTGATTACAACAGCCTCGATTACAGCAGCTCGAATATTAATGCAACTGCAGGCGCATTGAACGGCAATTCTGTAGGGAACCAGACGGCGGTGAGTTTTTCCATCACAGGCTTGAACATTCCTGCTGGCGCCTCCTTCTGGATCCGTTGGAACGATTCTGATATTGCCCCGGGCGCGGATGACGGCCTGGCGGTGGATGATTTTTCGATCACCCCCAACACCAGCGTTGTCCCGCCCAATCTGACCATCTCGGATGTCTCCATCAACGAAGGTAATGCTGGCACAACTTCATTTGACTTTGTTGTCAGTCTCTCCTCGCCGGCCGGCGCAGGCGGCGTAACGTTTGATATTGCCACGCAAGATGATAGCGCCATTTCACCAGGCGATTTCACCGCCGTATCCCTGACCGGGCAAACGATTCCGGCCGGAAGCACAAGTTATTCTTTCAGCGTGTTGGTCAATGGCGATGTCGTCAACGAAGCGGATGAGACCTTCTTCGTCAACGTCGCCAATGTGGCCGGCGCTGCGGTTGTGGACAGCCAGGGCGTCGGAACAATCCTCAACGATGACGCCCCCGATGCAGCCCCCACGGTTGCCAGCACCTTCCCGGTGAATGGCGCGACGGACTTCCCGGTTGGCTCCAACCTGACCGTCACATTCAGTGAGCCGGTCAACGTATCCGCTTCATGGTTCACGTTGGTGTGTTCCACAAGTGGGACGGTCGCCACCGCATTCAGCGGCGGGCCCACCACCTTTTCCCTCGACCCAGGCGTCACGCTGGTTCATGGCGAAACCTGTACATTAACGGTGCTGGCAAACCAGGTCAGCGATCAGGATGGCAACGACCCGCCTGACAATATGGTTTTTAATTTTGTCGTTGGCTTCACGGCCTATGATGTCTGTTTAGACTACACTCCCATCTATGCTATTCAAGGTATTGGACCTGCTGCCGCTGTGATCGGCAATGTCTCCACAAAGGGCGTGGTGGTCGGCGATTTCGAAGGGTCTGCCGCGGCTTCCGGTTTCTACATCCAGGATTTGACCGGCGATGGCGATCCAACCACCTCTGACGGCATCTTTGTATATACCGGCAGCTCCAACCTGGTCAGCGTAGGTCAGGTAGTGCGCGTGACCGGCTACGCCCGGGAGCGCTTCAACCAGACGACGCTCAACGGCTCGAATAGCAACTCCGCCGCGGTGCCTGCCGCGAATATCATCCAATGCGGAACCGGCTCTGTCGCGCCGACCGATGTGACGTTGCCGGTAAGCACGCTTGACGATTTTGAGCGCTACGAGGGCATGCTGGTGCGCTTCCCACAGGCGCTGGTCATTGCAGAATACTTCAACTATGACCGCTTTGGCGAGATCGTGCTGGCCCAGCCGCTGTCCGGCGAGGCGCGCCCCTTCACCGGGACCGCCATTGACGAACCCGGCGCGGCGGCAAATGCACGTACGCTGGCAAATAGCCTGAGCCGGATCACGCTGGACGATGCGCAGAGCGCCCAAAACCCGTCCACGCTCCGTCACCCAAATGGCATCCCGTTCTCGCTCAGCAACCTGTTCCGCGGCGGCGATACGGTGCAAAATGCAGTCGGTGTGCTTGGCTATGATTTCAACCTGTATCGAATCGTGCCAACCGGAGCGGCAGTTTACACTGCGGTAAATCCACGACCGGCCGCTCCTGAACCGGTGGGCGGGACCGTCCGCGTTGCGGCGATGAACACGCTCAACTTCTTTGTCACCGCAGATTACCCATCCGGCGTATTGGATAATAAATGCGGCCCGCTCAATAACGTAGAATGCCGCGGTTGGGATAGCGACCAGCCGCTTGAGTTCACTCGCCAGCGCGATAAGCTCCTGCAGGCGCTTTCCGGTCTCAACGCCGATATTATCGGCTTAAACGAACTGGAGAACTCTACCGGGGTCGAGCCGCTTGCCAGCATTGTGTCTGGCCTGCCAGGTTACGGCTACATTGCCACCGGCGTCATCGGCGCCGATGCGATCAAGGTGGGCATGATCTACCGCCCGGCGGTTGTCACCCCGGTGGGCGATTTTAAACTGCTCACCTCGGCGGTCGACCCGCGCTTTATCGACGCCAAGAGCCGCCCGTCATTGGCGCAGACCTTCGAAGTCAATGCCACCGGAGCGCGCTTCACCGTGGTCGTCAATCACCTCAAATCCAAGGGCTCCGATTGTATCGATGTCGGCGACCCAGACCTGGGAGACGGTCAGGGCAACTGCAGCCAAACCCGCCGCGCCGCGGCCGAAGCCCTGGTAGACTGGCTTGCCGCCGACCCAACCGGCAGCGGCGACCCCGACTTCATCATCATGGGCGACCTGAACTCCTATGCTCAGGAAGATACCATCGATGAAATCAAAGCCGGTTCTGATGATCTTGCTGGAACGAGCGACGATTTCACCAACCTGATCGCACACTTCCAGGGCGCTTACGCCTACTCTTACACCTTCGACGGGCAAGCTGGTTATCTGGACCACGCCCTGGCCAACGCAAGCCTGTTTGCCCAGATCACCGGTACAGCAGACTGGCACATCAACTCTGATGAACCCGATGTGCTGGATTACGATACGTCCTTCAAGCCTGCTGCTCAGGATGCGCTCTACGAGGTGAATGCCTATCGAACCTCCGATCATGACGCCGTCGTGGTTGGGCTTATCCCCAACGCCCCTCCCAGCGTGAATGCAGGTGGACCTTACACTGTCAACGAAGGCGGCTCCGTCACGCTCAGCGCGACCGGCTCCGACCCGAACGGCGACAGCCTCACTTATGCCTGGGATCTGGACAATAATGGTTCCTTCGAAACCAGCGGACAGAGCGTGTCGTTCTCTGCGGCAGCGCTGGATGGACCCAGCAGTTACACGGTCAAGGTCAAAGCCACCGATCCATTGGGTCTTTCGGCCGAGTCATCTGCGACAGTGAACGTGGTCAATGTGGCGCCAACCGTCAATGCAACATTTGCGTCCAACAGCCTGGTTTGCGGCGCGAACAACGCCACGCTCAACGTCAGCTTCACCGACCCCGGCCTGGCGGACACACACACTGCGGCGATCAACTGGGGCGATGGCGCCACCCAAAACGTCAGCCCAGCCACCAGCCCGTTTTCGCTCCAACATACCTACGCCGCGGCGGGCGTATATAACGCCACGGTGAACGTGACCGATGATGATGGCGGCGTAGGCGCAAGCGTTGCTTTCGCGGCGGTGAAGTTTAATACCTCCGGCTTCCTGCAGCCGATCAATCCGGATGGCACGAGCGTGTTCAAATACAACAGCACCATCCCGGTCAAGATCAAGTTCACAGACTGTAATGGCGCATCGCCGGCAAACCTGGCCCCGACGATTAAGCTCACCATGATCTCAGGGTCGACGCCCGGGCTGCAAATTAACGAGCCCGTTTCCACCAGCGCGGCGGACACCACAGGTGTGATGCGCTTCAGTTCGAGCCAGTACATGTACAACCTGGCTACGAAGCCGCTGCCGGATTCTTCGGCAACCTACCTCATCACGGTGACCATTCCGTTCAACGGACAGACGGCGACGGTGCAGTTTGGGCTGCGACCGTAGTTGAAGTTGTGAGCGGGTAGGGGCTGTCTAAAAACAATCGTTAGACAGCCCCAGGTTCACCCGAAAGCGGCTTTTGAAAAAAAAAAAC
>JAYRNN010000033.1:0-21443 GCA_041912175.1 Anaerolineales bacterium
GCGGCGATCACGAAATTCAGTGCGCTGCAAGGGTATGGGGAGTTTCGGGCATTCGACTCGATCGACAATGCGCCGGAAGAGAAAGCGCGCGGGATCACGATCAACATTGCGCACGTCGAATACCAGACGGGGAAGCGGCACTATGCGCACGTCGACATGCCAGGGCACCGGGATTACATCAAGAACATGATCACCGGGGCGGCGCAGGTAGACGGAGCGATTCTGGTGGTAGCGGCGCCGGATGGGCCGATGCCGCAGACGCGCGAGCACGTGTTGTTGGCGCGGCAGGTGGAAGTGCCAGCGATCGTGGTGTATTTGAACAAAGTAGACATGATGGACGACCCGGAGTTGTTGGAGCTGGTGGAGCTAGAGCTGCGCGAGCTATTGAACGAGTACGGGTTTCCAGGGGACGAGACGCCGATCGTGCGCGGGAGTGCGTTGGCGGCGTTGGAGAGCAAGAGCATGGACCCGAATGCGCCGGAGTATGAGAGCATCAAGGAGTTGCTGCGGGTGGTGGACGAATACATCCCGGAGCCGGTGCGCGATGTAGACAAACCGTTCATGATGCCGATTGAAGACGTGTTCTCGATCAAGGGGCGCGGGACGGTGGTGACGGGGCGTATCGACCGGGGAATGGTGAAAGTGAGCGACCCGGTGGAGATCGTGGGGTTGCGGGACAAGAGCATGGCTTCGGTGGTGACCGGGGTAGAAATGTTCCACAAGTCATTGGAGCAAGGGATGGCAGGGGACAATGCGGGATTGCTGTTGCGCGGGATCGAGCGCACGGACGTGGAGCGGGGGATGGTGGTGGCGAAGCCGAAGAGCATCACGCCGCACCGGAAGTTCATGAGCGAAGTGTATGTGCTGAAGAAAGAGGAAGGTGGGCGGCACAAAGCATTCTTCACTGGATATCGACCGCAGTTCTACATTCGGACGATGGATGTGACGGGGAACATCAAGCTGCCGGAAGGGGTAGAGATGGTGATGCCGGGAGATAATGTGAACCTGGAAGTAGAGCTGATCGTGCCCGTGGCGTTGGAGCAGGGCTCGAAGTTCGCCATCCGCGAAGGCGGCCTGACGGTCGGCGCAGGCGTGATCACCAAGATTATCGAGTAAAATACTGGATTGGTAGGTTAGAATGGCTTCAAAGAAAGATGTTCGCCCCGTGATTACACTGGCTTGCAACGAGTGTAAAGAACGGAATTACACAACCGAGAAAAACCGCCGCAATGATCCTGGGCGGATGGAATTACAGAAGTACTGCGCGCGCTGCCGCAAGCACACGCTGCATCGCGAGACTAAATAGCTTTTTCCTCGTGCGTGATTGTCTGACAGGGCATTCACGCACGAGAGAAGGACAAAACAGGCCAGTAGCTCAATTTGGCAGAGCACCGCTCTCCAAAAGCGGGGGTTGTGGGTTCGATTCCTGCCTGGCCTGCCTGATGAAGCGAACGCCGTCTCTAAGGGCGGCGTTTTGCCCGTAACTGAACGACGGATTTAGAACGTCCAGAAGGAGTATTTGGTGGCCAAAGAAGATAAACCTGTGGCGAAAGAAACCAAGCCGGCGCCTAAAGATGCTAAGAAAGAGGCTAAGGAAGTAAAAAGTATTACCCGGGCCAGCAAGCCGAACTTCTTCCAGCGTGCAAGCCAGGGTATCAAACGCTATTTCAACGAAACGGTCGGTGAATTGCGTAAAGTCAATTGGCCTAGCCGCCGCGAAGCCTGGAATCTGACAGTGGTGGTTTTGATTGTAACCGGCGTTATGGCGGTTATACTGGGCTCTTTTGACTATTTATTCAGCAAGGTCTTTGAATGGATCTTGACCTTGCCTATTTAAGTTTGGAGTATCGGTTCCTATGGACCTGTTTGACCGCAATGATCCGCTAAAGGATGCCTTGAGAGCGTTGAGTTCGATGGATGATCCTCTGCAGAATACAGATGCAGCGGATGCTTCGGATTCTGCGGTTGAAGAGGCCTCCCTCGGAGAGGAAACGGCTCAAGCCGAAGATGATCGCGCCTGGTACGTGGTGCATTGCTATTCTGGGTATGAAAACAAAGTTCGCCATAACCTGGAGCAGCGTATTGAGACGATGGGAATGAAAGACAAAATCTTCGATGTCGTCGTTCCGACTGAAGAAGAGATTGAAGTCAAAGAAGGCAAACGCCGGACAGTTGAAAGGCGCGTCTTCCCAGGGTATATCCTGGTCAACATGATCCTCAGCGAAGAATCTTGGTATGTAGTTCGCAACACGCCCGGCGTAACAGGTTTCGTCGGGATGGGCAATAGCCCGACGCCCCTTCGTCCAGAAGAAGTAGCGCAAATTATTAAGCGTATGGAAGCCGAAGCGCCGCGCATCAAGGTTACCTTTAAATCGGGCGAGCGTGTACGGATTGTAGACGGCCCGTTCAATGATTTCCGCGGCACGGTTTCGGAAATTGACATGGAGCGCGCCAAAGTCCGTGTGATGGTCAATTTCTTTGGCCGAGAAACGCCAGTGGAGTTGGATTTCTTACAAGTTGAGAAAGCATAGTTCTCTATGCTGTGGGAGGGTATCCCTCTACCCGCAAATACCACGAAGGAGATAAGATGGCAAAGAAGTTAAAAGCAATTGTACGGTTACAGATCACCGCTGGTAAAGCGAACCCGGCGCCTCCCATTGGCCCGGCGTTAGCTGGCCATGGGATCAACCTGATGGCTTTTTGCAAGGAATATAACGCCCGCACTTCAAACCGCATGGGCGAAATCATCCCTGCAGAGATCAGTATTTTTTCGGATGGTTCCTTTACATTTGTGCTGAAGACGCCGCCGGCCTCAGTCTTGCTTAAGAAAGCGGCTGGGGTTGATAAGGGTTCTGCTCAAGCGCCACGCGTAAAAGCGGGTAAAGTCACCAAGGCTCAGGTTCGTGAAATCGCTGAGCTCAAAATGAAAGACCTGAACGCCATTGACCTGGAAGGCGCAATGCGACAGATCGAAGGTACAGCCCTGAATATGGGGCTGGAGGTCGTTGACTAGTATCCAGTGGGAGGACAGGCGACTTTAGTCTGCCCGCTTGGACCACAGAGGAGAAAAAATGGCAAAACATGGTAAGAAGTATCTGGCCGCTGCGGCCAAAATCGATCAAGAAAAGTTGTATTCACCGAAGGATGCAGTAGCCCTGGCAAAAGGAACCTCAACGGTTAAGTTTGATGCGACGGTAGAGGTCCATATGCGCCTGGGCGTCGATCCTCGTCACGCAGATCAGCAGGTGCGCGATGTGGTGGTATTGCCGCACGGACTGGGTAAAA
The DNA here is from genome assembly GCA_041912175.1 of Anaerolineales bacterium. Taxonomy (GTDB): domain Bacteria; phylum Chloroflexota; class Anaerolineae; order Anaerolineales; family UBA4823; genus CAZAGA01. Next base: position 3,286 of record JAYRNN010000033.1, read on the forward strand.
CAGTGCGTGTGTTGGTCTTTGCTCAAGGCGATGGCGTTCAATTAGCGCGCGACGCTGGCGCTGACTATATCGCGGATGACGAAATGATTGCGAAAATCCAGGGCGGCTTTACCGATTTTGATGTCGCCATTGCCACACCCGATATGATGGGCAAGGTTGGCCGGTTGGGTCGTGTTCTTGGTCCACGCGGACTGATGCCTAACCCGAAAGCCGGCACCGTGGTCCCGCCTGAAGACCTGCCGCGCGTCATCAATGAGTCGAAAGCCGGCCGTGTCGAGTTCCGTGTCGATAAAACATCCAACCTGCATATCCCGGTTGGCAAGGTCTCTTTTGACGAAAAGAAACTCTTCGAAAACATGGCTACTTTGATGGAGGCGGTTAAAAAAGCTCGGCCTTCTGCTTCCAAAGGCACCTATATCAAACGTGTAACCCTTACAACGACCATGGGGCCTGGGATTAAGGTTGATCCCACTCAGGCTCAGTCGATGGAGGTTGCTGAGTAAGTCGTTCTAAAAATATATAAGGCGGCGACAACCGCCTCGCTTCGCCAGAGACAGCAGGCGCCGGTTAACGGCTTAATCCCCTGCCGAGGTGAAGATTGCTCCAAGATATATATCGACCTGTTAATTCAGGTGACCCTTTGTGGGTTGGAGAGTCTTTGCCCGAATCGTCCTGCGATTTTTTGCAGGACGATCATCGTTCGGCGATTTTAGCAAGACGTCGAAATAGCGAGGCAAAGATTTTTCTTTTGAAAGGAGGTGAATGAACATTGGCTATTTCTAAGCAACGCAAGGATGAGCTGGTCGCGTTATACTCCGCGCAGCTAAGCCGCAGCCAGGCTGTGATTGTGACGCAGTATTCTGGTCTGAACATGAAGCAGATAGATGATTTACGCAGTAAAATCCGCGAAGCAGGCGGCGAATTCCATATCGTCAAGAATACGCTTGGCCAGGTCGCTTTTAGCAACTCCAGTTTGCCGCAGCCTGACAAGCTTCTGAAAGGCAGCACTGCAATCGCATTTGCTTACCAGGATGCTCCTGGGATGGCGAAGATAATCACGGAGTACGCCCGTACCTCAGAATTTGTCAAAGTCAAAGGCGGCTATCTGGGCAAGAACTTGATGAGCGCCGAAGATGTAAAAGCTTTGGCCGATCTGCCGCCGCTGCCCGTCATGCGCGCTCAGCTGCTGGGCGTCCTATCCGCGCCTGCCAGCAAGCTGGTACGTACTTTAGCCGAGCCCGCTCGTCAGGTGGCAGCAGTGCTCAAGGCTTATGCCGATAAAGATGCTTCTCAAGAGGTCGCTCCTGCGGCCGCGTAACGGAGAGGCGATCATACCAATCACGATCATAATTGATTTTCAATTACGAACCAACGGTTCGATTAGGATTTTTAATTTACACAAGGAGTACGAAGATGGCTGATTTAGAAAAACTCGTAGAGGAACTGAGCAAACTCTCTGTCCTCGAAGCTGCTGACTTGGTCAAGAAGCTGGAAGAAAAATGGGGCGTCTCTGCGGCTGCCCCCGTCGCCATGGCGGCTATGGCTGCCGGCCCGGTGGCTGCGGCCGCCGAACCCGTTGAAGAGAAGACCGAATTCGACGTGGTCATTAAAGATGCTGGCCCGAAGAAAATCGAGACGATTAAGGTCATTCGCCAGCTCACCAGCCTGGGCCTGAAAGAAGCCAAGGATATGGCTGAGACTGCAGGCGGTAAGGTTATGGAAGCAGTGAGCAAGGAAGTTGCCGCAGACGCAAAATCCAAGCTCGAAGCTGCCGGCGCCGTTGTCGAAGTCGTTTAATACCCTTCCTCGGTGACCCGAGAGGCTGTCCATTTTATTCGGACAGCCTCTTTTCAAATTTATATCTTCTTTTCGGCATCTTGTTGCATTCATCGGCCTGGTTGTTGATTTGAAAAGATCACCAGGCATCTGGGTGATGATTTGTCGAGTTGATATGTATACATTCTTAATGTTGTGGTATATTAAAAAAAATTTAGCGAGGAGGGCTTATGACCGCACGGATCTTAATCATTGAAGATGACGAGGCGATTCTCAAGTTCTTGCGCCGCGGTCTTGCATACGAAGGTTACCAGGTTGATACCGCTTTAGATGGTCAATCTGGCTTGGTTTTAGCTCGAGATAATCCCCCGGACCTGGTGGTGCTGGATTTGATGTTGCCTGGCATCGATGGCCTGGAAGTATGTCGCCGCTTGCGGGCTGGCGGCCCTGTGCCGATTATGATTCTAACCGCCAAGGACACCGTCAATGACCGCATCCAGGGGTTGGATATGGGCGCAGATGATTATATGGTCAAGCCATTCAACTTGGATGAGCTCCTTGCTCGTCTACGGGCTTTACTACGCCGCGCTCAACCCAGCCGCCCGCAGATCCTTCGATTTGCAGACCTGGTCTTAGATACCGGTACCCGCCAGGCTTCCCGCGGTGATCGGGTGATCTCATTGACCGCGAAGGAATATGAGCTCCTCGAGCTATTCCTGCGCCATCCGCGCCAGGTGCTGACGCGTGACATGATCTTTGATCGGGTGTGGGGGTATGACTTTGGCGGCGAGAGTAATATCATCGAAGTCTACATCCGCTATTTACGCCAAAAATTGGAGAGTGAAGGCGAGCTGCGCTTGATCCATACCGTGCGAGGTATGGGTTATGTGCTGCGGGAAGCATCTTAACTTTCCAATAGAACGGTCAGATGTTATTGGCGCGCGTTAATCTGGTTTAACGATTTAAAATGTCTTTACGCGCTCGTTTAACGCTGATTAATATGGGGATCGTTGGGGGAATATTACTCCTCTTTGGAGCCGCCCTCTATTTCACTTTTGGGATTGTGTTGGATCGGCAGGTCAATAATACACTTGAGACGACCGGTCAGACCATCGTCCATTCGTTAGGCATTGATCAGCGTGGCAGTTTGGTGATGATCAGCCCGCCAAAATTTGATATGTCGATGGGCGTTTATTACCAGGTGTGGGGGCGCGATGGTTATCTCAAGTATTTTTCGTCAAACCTGGGAGATTATAAGGACCCCTTGGATAAGGGAAACCTTGGTCCAAGCCTGACGACAGTCCGAGATGCGATCATCGATGGCGCGCGCATGCGCGTCCAGACAATCCCGGTTTCGGTGGAGAATACGAACCGCCTGATTGGGGTGGTGCAGGTTGGGATGAGCCTGGCAATGGTGGACGCCACTCTACAGACGTTATTAATTATCTTGCTGGTTGGGTCGGCGGTTGCCGTTGGTATTGCCGGCTTGGCTGGCGGCTTTAGCATCAGCAAAGCCTTGCAGCCGATCAATTTGGTCACCGATACCGCCCTCCAGATTTCCCGCGCCGATGATCTCTCTCGGCGTATCCCATATCAAGGATCTCCGGAAGACGAAATTGGCCAGTTAATATTGGCCTTTAACCAAACGCTCAGCCGGTTGGAAAATTTATTTAACAGCCAGAGCCGCTTCCTCACGGATGTGGGACACGAATTGCGTACGCCGCTGACGGTAATCAAAGGCAATGTCGATCTGATGCGCCGGATGAACTGCACCGACGAAGAATCGATGGAAAGCATTGCAAATGAGGTCGACCGATTAACTCGCCTCGTCGGAGATTTGCTGTTATTGGCTCAAGCTGAATCAGGAAAGATCCCGCTAGCGCGTAGAACCGTTGAATTAGATACGTTGGTTTTGGATGTGCTGCAGCAGATGCAGGTATTAACCCATAACCGGTTGAACTTGCGACTGGGAGATATTGACCAGGTAATCGTATGTGGCGACCAGGATCGTCTCAAGCAAGTCTTGGTGAACCTGATTGGCAATGCAATCAAATACACGCCATCTGGAGGCGATGTCGTGATTGGGGTAGGGAAAATCGGCGACCGGGCGCAAATCACGGTTAGCGATACAGGCCCTGGAATCCCACCTGAGGATGTACCCTACATCTTCGAGCGTTTCTATCGAGGCGAGAAAAGCAGGACAAGAACCAAGGATGGAAAGGGTTTTGGATTGGGATTGTCGATCGCCTATTGGATTGTTCGCAATCATGCCGGCCAAATTGAGGTCAGTCCTAATGATCCACATGGTACGACGTTTCGTGTCTGGCTTCCCCTGGCAGAAGGCAAATGCCCGGATGAATTGTTAAATTCATCGGCGTAATGTTTTAAACAAACAGGTGAAAGGTTGCTACGGAGCAGCAACCTTTCACCTGTTTGTTTTGTGTTCAGAAAATCTCCTTATAAGCGAATCCTTTCTAATCGATCAACTGCGCCGGTTGTAACCCGATTTCTGGGTGTACGGATTTGAACCCGAGTTGGCTTGATTGTTATTGGGGATATTTCGCTGCTGCGAGCTCGCAGATTGTATCGGTGTGTAGACGGGTTCCTGGCGAGAATATGAACCTTCTGCGGCGGAATTATTCTGATGCGACGCCGAGCGGAAGGCGCTGGCATTCGACAGGTTGTTATTGGATGGAACTCCTAAAGACCGGCTATTCGGTAGGCGTGCGTTATCGTTATTATAGGTGTTCCGGTTATATCCTCCTGAACGATTGTCGCGTTGGCTGAGCAGCCGGTTGCCGGCCAGCGAATAAGTCCCGATGATCAGCACCCGGATGAGCCAGACCATGACGGCTACGAAAATCGGGACGATACGAAGGAGCGTCTGGCGATCGATGATCGTATTTCCCAGGGTGCTGTGATTAATAATCGCCAAAGAAACGCCCCACCAGGTGAGCATAGCATTCATGGTGGCTGCCAAAATCCAGGCGCCAAACAAATACCATGTCTCATTGGGCTGCCCATTACCCGATTCAGGGGTATGCAGCCGGGCGATACCCGCGAAATCGACGCCACAAAAAGCAATTGCAAGGATTGTCGCCCAGGATACGCCCAAAAATGTCAGATTACCGAGTAAATCATTCAACGCATATTCGGTGGTGCTATAGTTGAAAAACTCGAACATTATAAGCGCGGTCAATATGATGACTCCAAATGCCAGGCCGCGCTGGAGCTTTATGCGTGAGAATGCTGCTCCAAAACCTTGTCCGGTATAACCATTCGCGCTCATTGCTGCCTCCAGTCCGTGTGACGAATTCTTACTGCTTGTTGACAATTTGTTCTATTTGGCTATAATAGAACTTACGTTCTAAATATAGAACAATTGTTCCATTTTGTCAAGAGGCAATTTTTTCGGTTTTTGGAGGTGAATATGGAGTGTACTGGCCGGACGGCTGTTTCGATGGCGTTTATTGCCGGGATCATTTTGGCGGTTTTTTTATTGGTTGTGACGGTCGGCGCCGCATCCCCTTCATCTCACCAAGCCGCGCTTTCCCAGCCAACCTCAGCCGAAGATCCTGCCCCGAGTTCACAAGAATTCAATCCAGCGGATACCCAGGGGATTGCGAATGTGAATCCAATAGATTGTGCCCTCAGCCAAGATTACCCGGCTAGCATATTGCAATGGTGTGATCTAATTACCTACTATTCTTCACAGAGGTCCATCGAACCGAATTTGCTTGCTGCCTTAATTCTCCAGGAAAGCGCCGGCGATGCTTTCGCCTACTCCCACAGCGGCGCAGTCGGCTTGATGCAGGTGATGCCGCGCGATGGCCTGGCTGCCTCGTTTGTTTGCCTGAACGGGCCATGCTTTCAAAACCGGCCTACCATCGCCCAGCTTCAGGACCCGGAATTTAACATCGCCTACGGAACCAATATGTTGGCAGGTTTGGTTCAAAAATATGGTGATGTCCGCGACGCGCTGAAATCTTACGGTCCAATGGACGTGGGTTATGCCTATTCTGATAAAGTCCTGGCGCTGTTCAATCATTATAAGGAATGAATCCGCTCGTCGGGTTTGGCATCCGATATCAAATGAAAATGGAGATAAGGGAAATCTTGATGAGCGTCGCCGGCCGCTATTCGACCTGGCGAACCAGGCTGTCCAGCGTTGTAGCGCTTCAAGGATAAAAACAAACATCGTGATCGATCAATCGGCTATCTTTGTAGACGAACTTGGCCGAGAAAAAACCCGGCTGATCTAACCATTTCAAGAAAATTTTATCGCCTTCCCAAAGATTTAGATCGAACAATTTCGTATCATCGATCCATTCAAGAAAACCTTCCGGAGAGTCGATTAACTGTCCTGTGAATGCGTCGATGACAAAAACAAAGGTATACCAATCTTCTTCAAAAGCGAATCCGGGAAACGTGATCATCCCCTTGAACACAAGATGCTGCACCGTTAAACCCGATTCTTCCTTGATTTCCCGGATCGCGCATTCTTCCGGCGTCTCTCCCGCTTCTAACTTACCGCCCAGGCCATTCCACTTTCCCTGATGCATGTCATTTTCTTTTTTGATGCGGTGGATCATCAAAGTCATCCCCGCCTGTCGAACATAACATAGGGTCGCGATTTTCATCAGTCAATTCCAGGCGCTAAATAAGTGCATCAAATATCAAACGAGCCTTTTGGGCTCGTTTGATTTTGTAAACACTTTACTTTAGGTAAAACGACTCATTCTACCAGCACAGGCAACATATCTTCCAGAATCATCTCGAGCGCCATGCTATGGCTGCACCGGCCGCGGCTCTTAAAGAAATCGCAATCACATTGCCACAGGCCGTTCGTCATGTGAACGGTGTGTGGATTGTTTTGACCATCAAAGGTCACCGTGAATGATTCGAAGCGGACACGATTGCGCTCATGTGCATAGCGCTTGGCTTTCTCGATCTTACCGATCATGCCAGAGTCCATGGGTTTTGATCTCCTTTCGAGTCAACTCAGAAATGGTACGAAAAAGGCACGCGCGCATGCGTGCCTGCTTTATCTAGCGATTATTTAATTTTCCTACCCGAGATTCAACCAATGCGGTTACTCCGTTTTGAGTAAGTATACGCTGAGTCTGGCGGAAAGTCAACCTGATTTTTTCCCCAAAGAACCATCCCTAGAATTTGATCTCCATCCAAATCAGGGTTTGATGTTTATGGAAACCCGCCGCTAAAATACCGGCCTCAGATTGGCCGGCTGGATAATCCAGGGCCATCGGACGCTGAGCGTGTATGTTATGACGGGCATGCATGAGCAACGCCTGTAGCCCTGCCGGATCGGTTTTTTCGGGGGCTGCTAACCACAGGCTATTGGTCCGTTCTCTTGTAGATTGCCAGGAAGCCACTGCAGCTAATTGTCTGTTTTGTTGGATCGCCCATTGGCGGATGTTCGTATCCTTGAAGATGCGTACCAATGCGCCAACTGGTCCTGGTCGTAAACTGTTCAGATGGAGTGGTATATTCCAGGTGACTTCCGGAGGGTAATTTCTTAATAGCCATTTACGTTGCAACGCCCAATGCTGGTTCTGGCGCGCGACAATTTCGTAATCCGCTTTTAGCTCAGGCCGAGCAGCTTCCCCCAGGCCGTGCCAGGTGGTCCGCCTGGCTCGCTCGATAAAACCAAGTGATTCGTACAACTTGATGGCGTTCGCATTCTCCTCGCGTACGTGTAGCCAGGCAGCAGGCGCGCTGGCGTTGCGCGCATATTCGATCGCCTTGGCTGTCAAAGCGCGCCCAATCCCTCTCCTCCGGTAGTCTGGGTGGACAACCACATTGGCGATCAAGAAGCAGCGCCGGGCGCGGATGAGATATGGGATGATACTCAAGTTCCCCACCACACGTCCATCTTCTTCCCATACAAAGCCCGACATCGAATAATTGGAGAGATAACCGGCCATGCTCAACCAGCCAAACCCTGCATAAGTGTTGGCGGCAGCGCGCATCTGGCTGAGGTAACGCCGGCCATCGTCATCCAGCGTGTCCGCGAAGCCGATTTCAATTAAATTCGCCACAGCCTGCAGATCGCGCCGGATGTCAAAGGGGCGTAAAAACGGCGTGGTCGTAACGGAGGTAAACGGCTTGGTAATCGAGGCCATCATACTCAAATTTTACCTCCGATCACAGATAAGAGATGAAAATCTTACCCACCCTTGCGCGGTTTGCCCGGAAGATTTACAATATTCGAAACAATTGTTCTGAATTCGAGGAAAAGATCGGTATAAGGGTCGGTGATGTCATTGGATTTTCAGCAGGTACGCCAGCAAGTAAAAACGATGGGAGAGAACGCCCCGGAGCGCCAGCGGGAGTTGAAAGATCGGCGCGAGCTTGCGCGCCAATCCCTCCAAGATTTTGCCCAGAGCCACTCCCTTCTGCGGGAAAAAGTAGAATTGGCTTCCCGCCAGTATGATCCTAATTTACGCTGCGCGCTGCCGGCGGATGCCAGTCTGGGTCGGAAAGAAGCGCTGGATGCAGCCTTTCCATTACCTGAACTGCCGGCGCAAGCCACGATCTTGGCTGCAGACGGTTCACAGATCAACCCAGATCGGCATGCTGAGGTGTTATTTGGCCTGGTAAATGTCGGCATCATACAGATGCGGCTGTCTTCGTTAGAAGCGCCGCAGACGATCGTAAAAAGCCGCTTGTTGTATGATGAGATGCTTTTCAACCGCGGTAGCAATATCCTGAGCGATGAGTCGCTGGCTTTGCAGCGTGACCTGGCCGAGCGCCAGGCCATAGTTGAGCTGGCTCGCACGGCCGCCCCGCCTACGATCAGTTTAACCGATGGCCCTTTAGAGCTGTGGGGCGCAAAAGACTCCCCGGACTCGGCCGAATTTACAGATAGCCTGAATAAATATTTAGGGTTTTTGGGCGAGCTGTCGGATTTATCTGTAATAACAGCCGGTTTTGTTGACAAACCGGCTGCCGGACTGGCGGTGCGTTTGCTGGAGGTGGCGCTCACCCCCGATGCCGACCTGTCACGCCTCAAGGAAAACCATCCGCTTAAGCGGGTAACCGATCAGGATCTATATGAAAATCTTCTTGGGCCTGGGGAGCGGTCGGCGGTCTTTGCCATGCAATCAAAATCCGCCGCAAATTACAAAGACCGCATCGCGCTGCATTTTTTCTACTTGAATGTTGTCCAGGCCGGGCGCCCACACCTGGCGCGGGTAGAAATCCCGGCCTGGGTGGCTGCTGATCTCGACAAACTTGATCGCTTGCACGCGGTTTTGATCAGCCAGTGCCGGTTCATGGGAAGCAAGTCATATCCATACCTTCTCCATCGCGCCCACGAAACTGCGGTCGTGACCATGGAGGATAAGACCCAGGTGACACAAATGATCGTGGCTGAGCTGCACCGTCGCGGAGTCAAAGTAGGTGAGATTTCCAATAAACAAGCCAATAAGAACTTAGCCCCACGCACGAGGTTTGAACCATGACAACCCTTGAAATCGGACGATTACTGCGCGCTGCTACCGCCGGATTTGTGGTGGGCTGCCGGGTGAACCAACTGGATACACCCTCCTTTGGTGCGCTGGTGCGAATCCCCCTCGAGCATTCCTACCAAATCTATGGCCTGCTGTACGATATCCATATTGACGATGATGGTCTGGTACGCCAGCTTGTTACCGCTGAAGCGGTTGACGTTGGCTCATTCGAGACGGTGATCGCTGACAATCGCTTGAACCGTAATGTGCCCGTGGAAATGAGCGTCTTAGCGATTGGTTACCAGAAGGATGGGCGAATTGTCCACCTGCTGCCGCCGCGCCCACCGCTTAGCCTGGATAAAATATACCTTTGCGACCCGCCTGAAATATGCGACTTCACCTCCGCCGGCCGCTTTGGTTACTTCAGGCATATTCTGCGTTCCGTCGATATTCCGGTCGGCGAGTTATTGGCCTCCCATCTGCAGCAGGCCAACCAGGCTCACCGACAGGCCGGTGACCTTGAGTGGTTCAATCGCGCTACCCAAGAATTAATCATCCTGCTGCGTGATGACTACCAGACGCTCATGAGCGTCCTAAGTGCGTTGGGGGATATCGATCACCCGTTTTAATGAATCCCTGCAACGGCCATAGAAGGATATCTCGAAAGACGTGTTCCAACAATTCTTGTGGTGATGCCAGGAAGGCCTGATATGGATCAAAATCAACAATCTGAGTTTAACCATCAAAAATCTGCCATCGGCTATATCGTGGGCGGGGGACTCAAAGAAAGTTTCCGTGTCCGGCTGACTGTGCCTGCCCAGCAGGTGCAAGAGGGCGCCTTTGTGGTAACCGAAAGCGGCGATTGGCAGTTTTATGGCCTGGTCACCGACCTGCAGCTCGGCTCAACCGACCCGCGCTTTGCTGACGAACAATCAGAAGCGCGCCTGCCGGCGGGCTTGGCGTCCTTGTTACATGGTCAGACGCTTTTTACCACCCTGGAAGTATTACCGGCTTTGATGTTGGAACGCGGCCCAGAGCCAGGCTCACCAGCCTATCAGGGTTGGACGGAAGAAATCGAGCTGGGCTTGCGCAACAAGCCGCGACCGTTGCCGGTGAAAACCGTTCCGCAGCACCATGCCCTTGTGCGTATGGCCAGCGAGGGCGATATTGCCGAGATTTTCGGCAATCCCGAGGAGAAAGGTAACTTTGTCATCGGCTACACTCGCGAACAAGAGCATCCGGTGGCTTTAAACCTGGATAAATTTGTGCAGCGCTCGTCGGGCGTGTTTGGGGCTACGGGGACGGGCAAGTCATTCCTGACGCGCCTGGTCTTAGCCGGGCTGATCCAATACAATAGGGCTTCGGTGCTGGTCTTGGATATGCACAATGAGTATGCTTTTGATGATACATCCTCCGATACAAACCAGCGCGTAATTGGGTTACGTTCAAAATTCGCCTCGCGCGTGCGCGTCGTCGGGTTGGGAAAAGGCGCCCAGATCCGCAATAACCCGCCCGATTTCAACCTGGAAATCGCCATGAGCGATATCATGCCCGAAGATGTCGAATTGCTCACACAGGAACTAAACCTCAAAGAGACGACGCCCACCACGCTTGAAGCGCTGGTCAGCACTTTCGGGCGCCAGAATTGGTTTAACGCTTTTCGCCAAATGACCAACGAGTTGGTGGAGGATGATAAGGGAAAAAAGATACCCGCGCCAGGCAGCATCGCCTATTGTGCAAACGACAAAGGCATCAATATCGCCGCCGCCGAGGGTTTACATTCCAAGCTTGGGCGCGTCTTTCGTCTGGAATATGTGGTCGAGAAGCCCGCCGCAGATACCGTCAGTGAAATCATCAAATCCCTCGAAGCCGGCCAGCATGTTGTCCTGTCCTTTGGCGCGCATGAACATGACTTGGATTACTTGTTGGTGAGTAACCTGCTCACCCGGCGCATTCGCCAGGCCTGGGAAGAACGTACCAACCACTTCCGCACCACTGGAAAAGAAGAACCGCGCCCGTTGGTGATTGTGGTTGAGGAGGCGCATAAACTGCTCAAACTCACCATGGCCGCACAGACGACTAACAGCACCATTGCCCGCGAGCTGCGTAAGTATTATGTCACCCTGCTGATCATTGACCAACGCCCTTCACAAATTTATGATGAAGTGATGTCTCAATTGGGCACGCGCATCTCTGGCTGGCTGGGCGATGATGACGATATCCATGCCGTCCTGTCTGGCCTTGCCGGTCGGGAATCCTTGCGCGGCATGTTGGCCCGTTTACAGCCAAAAGAAGAAGTCCTTTTATTGGGGTGGGGCGTCCCAATGCCGCTGCCCGTTCGCTCGCGCCGCTACGATGAACGTTTCTGGCAGGAACTGCTCGGCAAAGGAGACAGGCCTTCTATCCAACGAAATGAAAATGATATCTTGACAGAGTTAGGATTTTAGGTGATGATTGCATAGAGTAAATGACTGGCGCGATGAGCAGTTCAATATTTTTGCCCATATCCAGACAAATACCATCAAATTTCGAAAGGAACATATCTATGCTGTCTGAAAATCTCTACAACCTCTTGAATGATCAGATTAACCACGAGCACTATTCCTCGTACCTGTATCTCTCCATGGCTGCTTACTTTGAGGCGAAGAACCTATCGGGTTTTGCCCACTGGATGAAGGTCCAGAGTGAAGAAGAGTACGAGCATGGAATGAAGTTTTATGAATATCTCAACGATCGCGGGAGCGCGGTCACCCTGGGTGCAATCGCCGCTCCGCCTGTGGAATGGGCCGGCCCGGCCGATCTGTTCGAACATGTGTTACAGCACGAACAAAAGGTTACTAGCCTGATCAATACCATCTATGCCCAGGCCTTGAAGGAAAATGATTTTCCTACCCAGGTCATGCTGCATTGGTTCATCAACGAACAGGTTGAAGAAGAAAAGAACGCTCAGCAGATTGTCGACCAGTTGCACATGGTGGGCGGCTCTCCGCAGGGTTTGATGATGATCGATCACGCGCTGGGTAAGCGCGCCGGCGACTAAATAAGTTTCGAGTAAAATTCCAGCGCACAAAGTCGCGCTGGAATTTTAATTAACCCTACTGAATACGAAAAGGAAGCCCTGGTGTTGAGCTTATATAACTCCGTTCTCGAGTTTGCCTCTTTAACTTCCGATTTGCAGGACGCGGATCTTGAGCTTCCCTGGGATTGGGGCGAGTACGAAGAAGGTGTGCGTTTTGCCTTCTTTCGCGCCTACGAGGAGTTGTGTCTCCTGGCGGCGCGTCTGGTCGTGGAGCGAAGCCGTTTCAGACCTCTGTCTTTAGCGCAAAGGCTGTTGGGCGAGTATCACGCTGCCTACCGGGATCTGCATGCGGTGCTGCTAGGGGTCAGCGACGCAATCGCTGTGCAACCACCCGCGCCTGGCGAATGGCCGTTACGCAAAGCCCTGCTGCATATCGTTGAGGCGGAAAGAACATTCTTTGCAATCACGAATTATTCGGTGGACAGGGAACGTGCTCAAGACGGGCGCGCGTTGGAAATGTCCGATCAGGATTTTGAAACATTCTGGGCGGGCGATCCGTTCGAGCAGCTCAAGGAAAACGGTTCGTTCTCTGAAATTTTGACCTATTATGATCAGCTCCACACGCGTGTCCTGGAAAGCCTGGTCGATATCACCGACCTGGAGCTGGATGCCCCGGTTGTTTTCTGGGAAAGCCAACCCATGCCGGTCCGTTTCCGGCTAGGGCGCTTTTCGTCCCACTTGCGACAACATACAGTGCAAATGGAGAAGGCGCTGGTCGCTTTGAATATGGGACCGGCGGAGGCAAAACGCTTGTTGCGTTTGATTTACGGCGCTCTTGCTGAGGCGGAGGGCTGCCGGCTGGGCGCGCCTGAACTGGGAACACATCTGTGCCAGGCATTGGCCGGTGAGATCGAAGCGCGCACGCTGGAAATAGTGGCTGCGCTTAAATGACTCGCCAGCGAAAAAGGATTGTAATCTGGTGATGAAAATCCGCAAGATCGTGCCCGGAGATTATGACGAATGGTTCCGCATGCGCCTGGCGCTCTGGCCGCAGCACACAGTTGATGAATTTCGCAAAGAAATGGATGAAATCCTGGCCGACCCGCTTCAGCCGGTATTTGTAGCCGAACGGCCCGACGGGCGATTGGGCGGTTTTCTGGAAGCTGCTGTGCATGTGGACACATATGGCTGCGATACCAGTCCGGTCGGCTATATTGAGGGTTGGTATGTTGATTTTGATTTGCGCCGTCAGGGCGTAGGTGGCTTGCTGGCCGCCGCTGCGGAGGCCTGGGCTCTGGAACAGGGTTTCAAAGAAATGGCTTCCGACTGCGAAATTGATAATCAGGTTAGCTTGCAGTCCCACCTGGCCCTGGGGTATGAAGAAGTGGAAAGGTTGATCCACTTCCGAAAAATGATCCACTGAAAAAATGCAAAAAAACGCACAGAACTATTGTTCATACCTTTCAGCCACAGCGGGAGAGCCGCTGATCGGCACGGTGGGCAAGATCGAGGTTTTTTTCCTTTTAGAATATAACGGACCCTGGGAGGAGAAAGCCTTTGAGAAGAGTGAAATCCCTCAAGATGTAAAACAGCGCCTGAGTAGTTTTTCGAAGGCATTGCCGGCCTCCAAAATCCTGCTGATCAAGCGCACCCAGGACAGGCAAGCTGGATTGGTGCGTTTCTTTGTGGGCAGAACTGGAGAACACGAACCATGCATCTACCGCTTCGACTTGCATTCGTACGAGGAGCTGCTCGATCTGGATCTTAACTCCGTTTTACAGGTAGGACCGAAATTTGACCAATACCTGAAGCCTGGATCGATGTACCTGGTGTGCACCAATGGCCGGCGGGACCAATGTTGCGCTCACTTTGGTTTTCCGATCTACGAGGCGTTAAAGAAACGCCTGGCTGGGGCGGTCTGGGAATGCAGTCATATCGGTGGGCATCGTTTTGCGCCAAACCTGTTCCACCTGCCTTATGGCGTGCTCTACGGCCGCCTGCGCTTGCAGGATCTCGATCCCTTGCTTGAACGAACCCAGGTCGGGAAAATACACCTGGAAAACCTGCGCGGTTGCACAGCTTATACCGAGGTGGTCCAAGTTGCCGATTATTACTTGCGCCAGCAAACAGGCGAGTTGGGGTTGGATGCCTACCGTTTAGGGGATGTGACCGAGCTAGAGCCTGGCCGTTGGCAGGCGCGCTTCGTGGACAATCGGACCGGCGAGCAGAGCCTGGTCGAACTTACAGTCGAAAAGACTGAAAAGAAGGTCTTCGATAGCTGCTTGTTAGATAAACAAACTACCGTCATGAAATATACCCAGGGATGGGATTACTGATCAAACATCTTTCTCATTGTATAAAAACCCGATTCTCGATTAAAAGCTGTTTCCTGGTATCCCCTCCGTTGGTAGAGGGTTTTGGCGCGCGGGTTTGATATATGCACAAGCAGTTCAATCCCTCGGATGGCCTCTGGGCGGTTCGATTCCAACCACTCAAGCGCCTGTGTGCCAATCCCCTGGCCCTGGTGTTCGGGTTTCACAATCAGGCCGAGCAATTGCATGATGTTCTGGCTGGTTGCTACCCAGCATAAACCAAGCAGACTTCCACTTTGGCAAATACGATAGATTGTCCCTGTAGATCGGAAATAACTACCAAATTGTTCCCAGGTCAGTTCAATCAGGTCCAGGATCGGGTTTAAATAGGTTGTTTTTTGGTGATAGACCATCTCCAACAATTCTTCGAACTGCTGGTCAGTATGTGCAGGTTCCATGTTTATCATGACTGCCTCCTTATATTGACCGGCGTAGTAATGCTCTATTAACAGCATACAAAAAATCGGCGCAAAAGTCCAGAGGGAAACTTTACTGATCCGAGGCTAGAATTAACGCTGATTCTATTGACAGATTGTCTCATCATGTATTAATATGTATGGAACTACTCAACTATTTCAGGAGGATTTTTATGGCAAAGTTAACCGATGTTGAAGGAATTGGCGATGTATATTCTCAGAAATTACAAGCGGCCGGAGTGGCTACTACAGATGCACTCTTGAAAATGGGCTCCACGTCTAAAGGCCGTGATGAGATCGCCGAGAAATCGGGCATCAGCGGAAAACTGGTTTTGGAATGGGTCAATCACGTGGATCTTTTCCGAATCAAGGGTGTCGGCGAAGAATATGCCGACTTGCTGGAAGAAGCCGGGGTGGATACTGTCCCCGAGCTGGCGCAGCGCAATGCAGAACACCTGCTGCAGAAGCTAACCGCCGTCAACGAAGAGAAGAAGCTGGTGCGCCGGCTTCCGGTGCTCTCCCAAGTCGTAGATTGGATCGAGCAGGCCAAGCAGTTACCGCGCGTTGTAACCTATTAGTCCATCCAAAATCAAATTTTTGAAGGTGCTTGTTATGCTTAAGGAATTTCGAGATTTCATTAACCGTGGCAACGTGATCGACCTGGCAGTAGCGGTTATCCTCGGCGCTGCCTTTACGGCGATTGTCAACTCCTTGGTGAATGATATTATCATGCCCTTGATTGGCGCCCTCCTGGGTGGGGTCGATTTTTCTTCTCTGTCGGTTACGGTCGGCAGTGCAGTCATCGCTTATGGGAAATTTATTCAGGCGATTGTCAACTTTATCATTATTGCTTTCGTCGTCTTCTTGATCGTACGTTCCATCAACAAGATGCAAAAGCCAAAGCCTGCTGCCCCCCCTGAGCCTTCAGACGAGGTAAAACTACTGCGAGAAATTCGCGATGCATTAAAGAAATAATCAAACAGGTCGCTAATCTAATCGATAACTGTGATTTATAAGCGCACAGGTGTTGGAGGGATAGTTTTCTAACACCTGTGCGCTTATAATACATGGTAGCCTGGTCGTCTCAGATATCAAAATGCCATTTCCGGCTGCTCAGATAAGTTTTGAAACTACAAAACAAGGAGAATGATATGACAGAAGAACATCTGCAAACGATGGGACAGCAGCATGGCCGGCGTTCGTGGGCCGAGCCGTGGAAGATCAAGATGGTTGAACCACTGCGCATGATCAGCCGCGATGATCGCCAAAAGGCCGCCGAGCAGGCTGGCTTTAACACTTTCTTGCTGCGCTCGGATGACGTTTATATTGACTTGTTGACCGATAGCGGCACCAGCGCCATGAGCGATCGACAATGGGCTGGGATGATGCTAGGGGATGAGGCGTATGCTGGCAGCCGTAACTTTTATCACCTTGAAGCCGCAGTCCAAAATTATTATGGCTACAAATATGTAGTGCCTACCCATCAAGGGCGCGGCGCAGAACACCTGATCAGCCAGGCGATCATCCAGCCTGGGATGTTTGTCCCGGGAAATATGTATTTCACAACCACGCGCCTGCACCAGGAGCTGGCCGGCGGCGCCTTCGTGGACGTGATTATCGATGAAGCGCATGATCCGGCGAAGCTCCACCTCTTCAAAGGTAACATTGATCTTGACAAGCTTGAAAAGTTGTTTAAGGATGTTGGGCCAGATAAGATAGCTTATGTCAGCCTGGCGGGTACGGTCAATATGGCCGGTGGGCAGCCGGTGAGCATGGCTAATGTCCGCCTCCTGCGTGCGCTTTGCGACCGTTACGGCGTACACATCTACCTGGACGCGACTCGCATGGTTGAAAATGCTTTCTTTATCCAGGAACGTGAAGAAGGCTATGCAAATAAATCGATCGCCATGATCCTCAAGGAGTTCTGCGGCTACACGGACGGGGCCTGGATGAGCGCCAAAAAGGATAACCTGGTCAACATCGGCGGGTGGCTGGCGGTAAATGATTTTGACTTGTTCCAAGCCTTGGGTAACCTGGTGGTGGTCTACGAAGGTCTTCACACCTACGGCGGCATGGCCGGGCGCGATATGGAAGCGGTCGCGCTTGGCATTGAAGAGTCCGTCCAGGATGACCACATTCGCGCCCGCATTGGCCAGGTGCGCTACCTGGGTGAGCTGCTCAGCCAATGGGAGATTCCCATCGTGCAGCCGATCGGTGGGCATGCCATCTTTTTGGACGCCAAACGCTTTTATGACCACCTGCCACAGGATCGTTTCCCGGCTCAGACCCTGGCCGCCGAGTTGTATCTCGACTCTGGCGTGCGCAGTATGGAACGCGGCATCGTCAGCGCAGGGCGCGACCCCCAAACAGGTGATCACCGTTACCCCAAGCTAGAGCTGACCCGCCTGACCATTCCCCGCCGCGTCTACACGCAGGCGCATATGGATGTCGTGGCCGAGTCGGTCAAGGCGGTTTTTGATACGCGCCGGCAAACGAAAGGACTGCGCATGGTTTTTGAGCCAAAATATTTGCGCTTCTTCCAGGCCAGGTTTGATCCGTATTAGGTCATATTGTAACGATTAGACCCTTAAGGGGTTTTTATTACACGAAGGAGAAAAAAACGATATGCGCCTCATCATTCGTATCTTAATCAACGCCGTTGCTTTGTGGTTGACCGCCTTGCTGCTCCCCGCCATCGAGCTTACCGACAACATTTGGGGAATTCTGCTGGTAGCGGTTATTTTTGGCCTGGTCAACGCATTTATCCGGCCAATTGTTAAATTACTCTCGCTGCCAATCACCTGTCTCACTCTAGGCCTGTTCGCCTTGGTAATCAATACTGCCATGCTTTTGATCACAGCCGCCTTGGCGGGAAGTTACTTATCAATCCAAGGCGGTCTTCTTGAGCACATCCTATGGGCCTTTTTGGGTAGTATTGTGATCAGTATTGTCAGCGCCCTGCTTGGCTTGTTTTTGCCGGATTAAAATTTCGACCTTCGCAAGACTGTATTCCAAAGACACAGACGCTATCAGCCGTCTGTGTCTTTTCTTTTTATCAGGTGGTAGACAAAAATAAGAAACACATGATAATACGAGATAAATA
>JAYRNN010000034.1:0-8549 GCA_041912175.1 Anaerolineales bacterium
CCATCGCCAGGCGCACGGCGAATTCTATTTCCTCAGGTTGGTAACCGGCGGTCAACGTCTCCAGCAGAAACGTCTCTGCGCGGTGCACCAGGGAGGCCCGGCGCAGGCTGGCGAGCTGGGCGGCGCTGGAGGCTTCAGCCGTGGAAGGTTTGCCGCCGATCACATGCGTGCCCTGGCCATGGCGGCTGATCACCAACCCCTGCCGGGACAGCTCCGCATAGGCGCGCTGCACGGTACCCGGCGTGCAACCCCAACTGGCGGTCATCTGGCGCACAGATGGCAGGCGCTCGCCGGGCGATAGCCTGCCATCCATGATCTCCTGGCGCACCCAGTCGGCGATCTGTTGGTAGAGGGGTTTGTCTTCGTTCATGGCGAGGGATGGGCAGCCTTCCAGGCGGTCGAATCGGGGGTGAATAGAGATTGGCCAAAATCGGCCAGGCCAAATTGGGCGATTTTTTCCTGGACCGGGAGAGAGACGATCCAGTTGATAAATTGGTCCGCCAGTTCTGCATTAATTTTACTATCCTTTGCCGAGTTTACGGCGATCACCCCGTAAGGGTTGAACAAAGTTTTATCGCCTTCGACCAAAATAACCAGCTTGAGCCCTTGCTTGGTGCGCGCCAGGTAGGTGGCCCGGTCGCTGAGGGTGTAGGCGGCTTTCTCCTCGGCCATGGTTAATACTTCACCCATGCCTTGCCCGGCCGAGATATACCAGTCGCCGGAGGGCTCGATGCCCGCTTTTTGCCAGATCGATTTTTCTTTGGTGTGCGTGCCTGAGTCGTCGCCGCGCGAGATGAAAGGGGACTGGGTTTCGGCGATCTTCTTGAAGGCATCCACTGCGCTGGTCATGCCTTCGATGCCGGCCGGGTCGCTTTCTGGGCCGACGATGATGAAGTCATTGTACATCACGTCTTCCCGTCGAACGCCATGGCCGTTGTTCATAAATTCGTCTTCTTTGGCGCGTGAATGCACCAGGAGCACATCCGCGTTGCCGTCCTGGCCTAAGGTCAGCGCCTGGCCGGTGCCGACCGCGATGACGTCGATCTTTGCGCCGGATTGCTGCTCGAAATCCGGCAGGAGATATTCAAGCAACCCCGAATCCTGGGTGGAAGTGGTCGTAGCCAGGATAAGCGTTTTTCCTTCAGCCGGGGCAGCCACAGCCATGGTTGGCTGGTGTGTCGCGGGAGCGGCGGTCGGCGCGGCGGCTGGAGCGCATGCCGCCAACACCAGGCATAAAATTACGAACCCATACAGGCGGGTGAGGTTCTTCATGTGATTGTCTCCTTTTAGTAAATCATTTCACCGTTTACGAAGGTTCTGGTTTTGGGGTCCTTGGGCTGATGAAAAATCTGCTCGGTTTGACTGACTTCGACGATGCTGCCATCCAGGATGAAGGCGGTGCGATGGGCCAGGCGCCTGGCCTGGAAAACGTTATGCGTCACCAGGATCAAGGTCGTGCCAGATTGTTGGTTCAAGCGCAGCAGGATTTTTTCGATCAGGGTGACGTTATATGGGTCCAGGTTGGCAGTCGGCTCGTCCAGCAAGAGCACCCTGGGCTGCGCCAGCATGGCGCGCGCCAGGGCGACGCGCTGGGCCTCGCCCCCGGATAAAGTACGGGCGCGTTGCGGGGATAACTTTTCCAGCCCGACTTCCTGGAGCACGCGGCCGACCGCCAGGCGGTCAACCGGCGCGCCGCGAACGCGTAATCCACAAGCCACGTTATCATACACGCTGCGGTTGAGCAGGATGGGGTGTTGAAAGACCGTAGTGACCTGCCGGCGCAGCGCAAGGGGGGCTTCGCTGTGGTTCAGGGCTGCCCCGGCGAATTCGAGGCGCCCACTGCTGGGAGGCTCGAGGAAATTGAGGATGCGCAACAGGGTGCTTTTACCCGAGCCGCTCGGCCCGATCAGGCCGAGGATTTCGCCGCGCATTACTTCCAGGCTTTGGATGGAAAGCACCACGCGCCCGGCGTAGGTCTTGTTTAGATTTGTGAGGCGGTAGATCGGTTCACTCATCTAGACTCTTGCCTTGGAAGCGCAGCATGAGTAAGTTGGCCAGGAAAGCGAGCGCCAGCAGCACCCCGCCCAGGGTGAGCGCCAGGGCGAAATTCCCTTTGCGGGTTTCTAGGACGATGGCGGTGGTCAGCACGCGCGTGCGGCCTTCGATGTTGCCGCCGACGAGCATAACTGCGCCAACCTCGGAGATGACGCCGCCGAAGCCGGCGATGATGGCGACGATAACGCCCAGGCGCGCCTCGTCTAAAACGACCAGGGCGGCGCGGCGTTTGGTTGCGCCGAGGGCCAGCATTTGCTGGCGCAGGGCAGGATCGACGCTTTTCACGGCCGCCATGGTGAGGCCGGCGACGAGGGGCAGGGCAATGATCGTTTGGGCCAGGATCATGGCGCTGGGGGTGAAGAGCTGCGGGAGGAATGGCAGGTCGTAGCCGCCCAGCCAGCCGTTGCGCGAAAGAAGCAGGTACACGAAGAGGCCGATGACGACCGGCGGGAAGCCCATCCCGGTATAGATAAGTACGATGAGAAATTTGCGACCTGGAAAACGGTTCAGGGCGACCAAAATGCCGAGCGGAACCCCCACCAGGCTGCTGATCAGCAGGGCGACGCCGGATACCCAAAGGGTGAGACTGATAATTTCGAGGAGTTGCGGCAGCATCTACCTAGACTATACTTGTATTATTGTATGGATACAAGTATAGTCTAGCAAAGGGGTTCTGTACAGGAATTCGCAGCCGGTTAATCGAGCGGGGCGTCTGCGAGCGTGGCGGCGGTGTGGCGGATCAGGCTCCAGGCGTCTTGCACGTGGCGCGCTTCGGTCTGGCTCTGGCCGACGCACATGCGCAGGGTATAACGGCCGTTCAGGATGGTGTGCGTGAGAAATATATTTCCGCCGTCATTGAGACGTCCGAGCAATTTTTGGATGAAAGCATAGCCGGCGCGGTGGCGGAAGCAGACCAGGTTGAGCGGCGGCGGCATGACCAGCTCGAAGTTTGGATCGGCCTCCACCCAGGAGGCAAAATCGTGGGCGAGCTGAATGTGCTGGCGCAAGTGGTACTGCAGGCCTTCCACGCCATACGCGCGCAGCACGAACCACAGTTTCAGGCTGCGGAAACGGCGGCCAAGCGGGATATGCCAATCGCGATAGTCGATCACCGCGCCGGCTTCGCTGGCCTGGTTACGCAGGTATTCGGGCAGGATGCTGAGAGTCTGGATCAGGCTGGCGCGGTCTGCGACGAAGAAGCAGTCGCAATCGAAATTGGTGAACATCCATTTGTGTGGGTTGAAGCAAAAACTATCCGCGTACTCGAGGCCTTCGAACAAGTAACGGTATTCCGGAAGGAGCGCGGCCGGGCCGGCCATGGCGCCATCGACGTGCAGCCACAGGTTGTAGCGCTGGCAGATGCGGCCAATGGCGGGCAATGGATCCATGCCGTTAGAGGAGGTCGTGCCGATGGTGGCCGAGACGATGGCCGGATGCAGTCCGGCGGCCAGGTCGGCTTCGATCTGCTGGGCCAAGGCATCCGGGCGCATGGCGAAGCGCTCGTCAACCTCGATCTGGCGCACATTTTTACCACCGTAGCCGGCGACCTTGGCGCCTTTCTCCACGGACGAATGCGCCTGGGTGGAGGTGTAGACGACTAAATCGCCGCCCCCGCCGTGCTCGTTGGTATGGAAGCCGGTTGCGCGTTCTCGGGCGGCCAGCAACGCGGTCAGGGTGGCGCTCGAAGCCGAGTCTTGGATCACGCCGCCGCCGCTGCCGGTGGATTTAAATTTGGCAGGCAGCGCCATGAGGTCGGCCATCCAATCCAGTACATGCGTCTCCAATTCGGTGCAGGCGGGGCTGGTGGCCCACAGCATGCCTTGTACGCCCAGGCCGGAGGAGAGCAGGTCGCCCAGGATAGCCGGGCCGGAGGTGTTGGAAGGGAAGTAGGCGAAAAAGTTGGGCGACTGCCAGTGGGTGATGCCGGGTAGGATCAGTCGATTTACATCCTCCAGGATGTCTTCGAAGGGCTCGCCTTTCTGGGGAGGCGCTTCTGGAAGCATGGCGCGGATTTCGCCGGGTTTGGCCTGCGAGAGCACGGGGTACTTTTCGACGTTCTCGTAATAATCGGCGATCCAATCGACCATCAAGCGGCCGTAATGGCGAAATTGTTCGGGGGTCATATGGTAATTCGGGGTTTCAGACATGTATGTTGGCTCCTTAGGGATGTGTGTAATCAGGGCGCGCCGATCGCATAGCGATCGAAGTCAGAGATCGGGCGATAACCAATCTGCTGGTAGATTTTATTGGAGGTCGGGTTGGCCAGGTCGGTGAATAACGAACAATATTGGTAGCCCTGGTCGAGCAGCGCCTGGCTCAAGGCGGCCACGATGGCCGAGGCATAACCGCGCTTGCGCCGCTCGGGGGGCGTATACACCAGCCCAACCGTGGCGCCGAAGCGGGTGGGGCGAGATTTGACGGCCATAGCGGCCAGCCCGCCGTCTTCCCAAACGTAAAGGGTCTGCTCGGCGATGCGGGTTTCGGCGCGCTGGCGG
Source organism: Anaerolineales bacterium (assembly GCA_041912175.1). Lineage (GTDB taxonomy): Bacteria > Chloroflexota > Anaerolineae > Anaerolineales > UBA4823 > CAZAGA01. Next base: position 4,551 of record JAYRNN010000034.1, read on the forward strand.
TAACCTTGCGGGTCGAGGATATGCAGGGCTTCAATATCAAACTCGTAAATCCAGCGGCTGATGGTTTCCAGGTCAGGGCGGTCTGCCTGGCGCATGGCGCCGGGCGGCCAGGCGGGTTGGGCGACTTGTTTGAGCGCGTAGCAGCGTTGGTTGGACTCGAGCTGCACAGGTTCGCCGGTCTGGCTGACCCAGCGATCGCTAAAAAATTTCGCGATCGAAGGCGCGGCGAGCACCCCAGGAACCGGCCAACCATGCACGACCAGGTGGTCGACCAGGCTTTCGACCAGCGGTTTTGGCTCGCGACGGTCGCAGGCCAGGATCATATCGCGGGCGTAGGTCATCAGCCCGGCGATGGCCAGCCCGAAGGGGTCTTCCAGGGAGATAAATCGAGCGGGTGGGTAGAGCCCGGCCTGTACCTGTTCGCGCAGCGCCAGGCCGATCGGCAAGCTATTTTCGACCTCGCGCATCTCCAGCCAGCTCAAGGTGTTGGCAAGAAAAGATTCGGGGCTCATGTATTCGGTAATTTTGATGCTCATCAGGAATCCTCAAGCAGAAATTGGTATATATCATAGCATGAGTGTAAAAATATTGATATGAAATTGAGGCTTTGGGTTGTATAATCATCGGGATGATTCGCGCCGCTGAATTGCTGCAAGCTCAAGATTATCAAGCCAAATTAGCGCAGTGCATCCACTGCGGGCTGTGTCTGCAGGCCTGCCCGACCTATCGCTTGTGGGGCAACGAGATGGATTCGCCGCGGGGGCGGATTGTGATGATGCAAGCCGTATCCCAGGGACGCCTGGATGCCGACGAATTCCGGCAGGGTTTCAGCGCGCATATCGATTACTGCCTGGCCTGCCGCTCCTGCGAGACGGCCTGCCCGTCAGGGGTGAAGTATGGGGCGCTGGTCGAGCAAGCGCGCATCGTGGTGGAGGCGAACCGCAAGCCTGGGGCCGGCGAGCGCTTCGTGCGCTGGCTCGGCGCCCGGCAGTTAATGCCCTACCCCGGCCGGCTGCGGCTGGTCGCGCGGCTGGCGCGCCTGTACCAGGCCAGCGGGCTGCAGCGCCTGGTCAGGAGGTTGAACGTGCTGCCCGCCTCGATCCGTTCCATGGAAGCGCTGCTCCCGCCGCTGCGGCTGCAATTCAACCAGCCCGGCCACAAGCAGCCGGCGGTTGGCGAGGCGCACGGGCGCCTGCTGTTATTTACCGGCTGTATCCAGGAAGGTTTTCTGAGCCCGGTGAACCGGGCTACCCAGAGAGTGTTGGCGCGCAATAGATATGAGGTGATGGCGCCGGCCGGCCAGACCTGCTGCGGCGCGGCGCACCTGCACTTGGGGGATCTGGAAAAGGCGCGCCAGCTTGCCAGGCAAAATATTGACGCCTTCTTGGGCCAGGCGGGCTACCAGGCAGTGATCTGCAACGCAGGCGGCTGCGGGCTGGCTTTGAAGGAATATCCGCATTTATTGGCTGAAGACCGAGCGTATGCCGAGCGGGCGAAAAGCTTTTCTGGGCTGGTGAAGGATGTGAACGAGTTCCTGGTGGAGCAACCGCTGGTCCCCCCGAGCGGAGCGTTGCGCGCCCGCGCCACGTATGCGGATTCGTGCCACTTGCGCCACGGGCAAAAGGTCGTCGATGCGCCGCGCGCCCTGCTCAAGCAAATCCCTGGGCTGGAGCTGGTCGAGCTGAAATCGCCGGAGCAGTGCTGCGGGAGCGCGGGGGTATATAACATCGCCCACCCGGAGGCGGCGGGGGAAGTCCTGAGAGCAAAGCTGGACGATATCGCCGCCAGCGGGGCCGAGATCGTGGTGACTTCGAACCCCGGCTGCCAGTTGCAGCTCATCGCCGGTGTGCGCCAGGCGGGGCTGAAGGCGCGCGTGATGCACGTGGTGGAAGCCCTGGACCTGGCTTACTCGGATTCCAGCTCGATGTAAATGCGTTTGTTGATCTTGCCTTTGCTCTTGTAATCGACCACACGAATATAACCAACTTCAGAAGTGTTGGCCACATGTGCGCCGCCATCAGCCTGCAAATCCAGGCCGACGATTTCGACGGTGCGCACTTCCGGGATCCCCTCAGGAAGTAATTTGCATGCGCTCGAACTCGAAATCCATGCGCCCTTGAAGCGGATCCATATCGCCGCCGGTCACCTGGGCGCCATAATCGCGAAAAACCACCCCGCATAAGACGTGCAGCGCAGAATGGGCGCGCATCAACTGGTAGCGGCGCGCCCAATCGATTTGGCCCTCGACAGGCGCGCCTACCTCGGGCAGCGGCAGATCGGGGGAGACGTAGTGCAGCATTTTACGATATAGAGCCGGGTCGCCATATTGCTTTTTGATTGGTTATGAGATAAAGTAAGACAGGAATTATTTGATCCAACCGCTGGAGGCCAGAGCATGATGCAAACAGTACAGGAATTTGCCGCGCAAGTCGCCGATCATGTCGAGCAGGTCATCGTGGGGAAGCGCGCTGTCATCGAGCTGTTAATGGCGGCGCTGCTGTGCGAGGGGCATGTACTGTTGGAGGACGTGCCCGGCACGGGCAAAACCATGCTGGCGCGAGCGTTGGCGGTCAGCCTGAGCGGCGCCTTCAAGCGCTTGCAATGCACCCCCGATTTGCTGCCAAACGATGTGAGCGGGGTTTCGGTGTTCAACCAGCAGAACGGCCAGTTCGAATTTCGGCCCGGCCCGATCTTCGTCAATATCCTGTTAGTGGATGAAATCAACCGGGCGACGCCGCGCACGCAGGCGGCGCTGCTGGAGGCGATGCAAGAACAGCAGGTCACCATCGATGGCGTGACGCATCCGCTGCCGCGCCCATTTATGGCGCTGGCCACGCAAAACCCGATCGAGTATGAAGGCACGTTTCCGCTCCCCGAGGCGCAATTAGACCGGTTTTTGATCCGCCTGCCGGTCGGGTACCCGCTCCCGGCGGATGAGAAGACGATCCTGCACAACCTGCAGCGCGAACATCCGATCGTCAACTTGCAGCCGCTGGTTTTCGATGCAGGGGATGGGCAAAGCGGCGCGGAAGAGGTGGGGCTGAGCCGGCTACTGGAATACCAGCGCCAGGTCTGGGAAATCCACATGGACGACTCGCTGCAAGACTATATTATCCGCCTGGTGAACGCCACGCGGGCACACCCCGACCTGGTCTTGGGAGGCAGCCCGCGCGCCAGCCTGGCTTTATTCAAGACTGCGCAGGCGATGGCGGCGCTGCGCGGGCGCGATCACGTGCTCCCGGACGATATCAAGGCGCTGGCGAGCTACGTGCTGGGGCATCGCCTGATCATCAGACCAGAAGCCGAGCTGCGCGGGCGGAGCGTGGGGCGGATTTTGCAGGAGATCCTGGAGCAAACGCCGCTGGATATCGGCGGGCTGGGATGACGAAGACCCGATGGGCAGTATCTTCATCCTGTTTTTTATCGTACTGATCATCCTGGCGGCGGCTTTCCGGGCTGATTTTGTGTTGATCATTTTATACCTGATGGCCGGGGCGGGGGTATTCAGCCATTGGTGGAGTCGAAAGGCAGCCCGGGCGGTTCGCGTCGAGCGCGTGCTGGTCGAGCGGGCTTTTTATGGTGAAACCATCGATGTGCGTGTAGCCATAAAGAACACCAGCAGGCTGCCCGTGCTTTGGCTGCAGGCGCGAGAGACGCTGCCTTCCGAATTGAGCGCGGCTGGAAACACCCAACAGGCGCTCTCGCTGGCAGGGCGCGGACGGGCAGACCTGGAATACCGCCTGGATTGCAAGAAGCGCGGTTATTACGCGATCGGACCGCTAACCCTGTTTTCGGGCGATTTTCTAGGGCTAAGCCGGCCGCAGACCCAGCTTTCGCCGGCCAGCCGCCTGACCGTTTTTCCCAAGATCATTCCCTTGGTGGGGCTCAAACTGCCCATGCATTCGCCGCTGGGGACGCTGCGCCATACCCAACCGATTTTTGAAGACCCAAGCCGGGCGCGCGGTAAACGCGACTACGTGGGCGGCGATTCGCTGCGCC
>JAYRNN010000035.1:0-6790 GCA_041912175.1 Anaerolineales bacterium
ACCAACTGCAGGCGGTTTTATTAGGCGTCGCGGCGGGCGTTTTTATTACAGAAGAACAGCTCCACCACCCACGGACTTTTGAAGAACTGCGTGCTGCGGGGCTTTCCCTTGGTTCGGGCGTTTTGATGTTGTTCGATGTGACGCGCGACCTGCGCGATGTCTTGGCGCGCCTGGGACGCTTTTTCGCACACGAATCGTGCGGAAAGTGTTATCCATGCCAGATCGGCACACAGCGCCAATCCGAAATCTTGCAGCGGATCGCCAAAGGCGAAACCCTTCCGGGCGATGTGGAACGCCTGACTGATTTGGGTTGGACGATGTCCGACTCCTCGATCTGCGGCCTGGGCCAGACCGCCGGCAGCGCCGTGCTCAGCGCAATTAAATTATGGCCAGAAATGTTTGCCAGCCAGTGAACGCAGAGGAAGCCGATGGATGATATCACCTTCTTTATTGATGAAGAGCCGGTCAGTGTCCCTCCCGGAACCACAATACTGATGGCGGCCCAGGCTTTGGGCGTCGGAATCCCGACGATCTGTTATCACGAGGCCTGTACAAGCAATGGTTTGTGCCGCGCATGCGTGGTGGAAGTCGAGGGCGCCCGGGTTCTGGCAGCCGCTTGCGTGGCGCTGGCCGCCTCAGGCATGCGCGTGCATACCCATTCGGAACGCGTCGATCGTAGCCGGCGAACTATATTAGAGATGTTGGCATCCTCTGTCGATTTGAGCGAGGCCCCCGAAATCCAAGCCCTCATCTCTGAATATTCTGCCGAAACGCAGCGCTTTCCGAACGCAGAAACCCGTCACCCCCCCATCCTGGATGACAATCCGATGTACATTCGTGATTACGCTAAATGTGTGCTGTGTTGGCGTTGCGTTCAGGTGTGCGCCGACGACGCTCAGTATACGTTTGCGATCAATTTTACCGGGCGTGGATTTGAAACTCAGATCGGAACTATCTTTGACAAACCTATGCCAGAGAGCACCTGTGTCTTCTGCGGCCAATGTGTCGGCGTTTGTCCCACCGGCGCACTCAAACCGAAGCGCGAGTGGTTGCTCGAGCAGGGGAATTCTGCGGATCAAATCATCCAATTAACCCGCTCCGACCGTCGGCGAAAGAGAAACCATGATTAATGCGGATCGTATCGTTCCCACCACTTGCCCTTATTGCGGCGTAGGTTGTAACCTGGAGCTGCATGTGCGAGATGATTATGTTTACAAAGTCAGCGCCCCTTTCAGCAGCCCGGTGAACCACGGCAATTTATGTGTCAAAGGTCGCTTCGGTTACGATTTCATTTTCCATCCACAGCGGGTAACCACACCCTTAATCCGCAAATCTGCCCAAAAGCCGGGCGAGCGTACGCAGGCCTTTAACCTTGCAGAATGGCGGGCAGTCACCTGGGATGAAGCCCTGGATTACATCTCCGACCGGTTGGTTGAGATTTACCGCCGCGACGGCCCGGATGCCCTGGCGGTTTATCTGTGCGCCAAAGCCACCAACGAAGATAACTACCTTATGCAGAAACTATACCGGGCACTGTTTCGCACCAACAACATCGACCACTGTACCCGTCTGTGTCACGCCGGTTCAGTGGTCGCCCTACAACAAGCTGTTGGTTCGTCAGCGATGAGCAACACCGCAGCCGAGGTGATCCACAGTGACTGTTTCATCGTAACTGGCTCGAATACTACTGAAAACCACCCGATCATCGCTCTGCAAATGAAGGCCGCGGTGGAAAAATATGGCAGCAAATTAATCGTAATCGACCCGCGCCGCCTTGAGTTGTGCGATTTTGCCACACTCTGGCTGCCGCTGCGTCCAGGCGCCAATGTACCAGTTTACTCGGCGATGGCACATGTGATTGTTAAGGAAGATCTGGTCGATCACGATTTTGTGGCCCGCCGCACTGAGGGTTACCAGGAATTTGTCGAATCGCTGGAAAAATTCACCCCGGAATACGCCGAGATGGTCTCGGGGGTTGAAAGAGGCTTGATTGTCGAGGCAGCCAGGATGTACGCCACAGCCAGCAATGCCGCCATCTATTGGGGCATGGGCATCTCGCAGCTCTCCATCGGCACCGCCAGTGCGCTTTCCGTGATCAACCTGGCCCTGGCAACCGGGCAGATCGGTCGACTGGGCACTGGGCTTAACCCATTGCGCGGCCAAAACAACGTCCAGGGCGCCTCCGATATGGGCGCCATGCCATTCTATTATCCGGGCTATATGCCAGTTGACAAAGAAGAAGTAGCCGCCAAATGGGAAAAGATATGGTGTATTGAAACAGGCGGGCTGAACCGGAAGCGCGGTTTGACCACCACCGAAATCCTTTCCAATGCCCATCCTGGGGGGATACGCAGCCTGTATATCATGGGCGAGAACCCCATGATGAGCGAACCTAACCTCAACCTGACCCGCCATCACATGGAGCAACTCGAGTTTATCGTGGCTCAGGACATCTTTATCAACGAGTCGGGCGCTTTTGCAGACGTATTCTTGCCAGCCGTCTCCTGGGCGGAAAAAAATGGCACTTTTACAAACACCGACCGGCGCGTGCAGCGCGTGCGTCAGGCGTTGCCGCCACGCGGCCGGGCCAGACCAGACTGGGAAATTATCTGCGACCTGGCTCAACGTCTCGAGCGCCGTTTAGACCGCCCAAACTCCGCCAGGTGGGACTACGAACACCCGTCGGCCATTATGGCAGAAATCGCCTCTGCCTCGCCGGAATACGCGGGGGTTTCTTACGATCGCCTGGAATCACTTGGTTTGCAAGTCCCCGTGTGGGATGCGGGGCATCCTGGGACGCCGTATTTATTTGCGGAGACATTTCCACGCGGTCGCGCTAAATTCCATTGCTTGGAGTATATCCCGGTGGTGGAAGCCCCAGACGAAGAGTTTCCATTTGTCTTATCCACCGGGCGTGTCTTGGAACACTGGCATGGCGGCACCCTCACCCGCCATTCGCAACTCGATGCACTATATCCGGAAGCGTTGGTACAAATTAGCCCCGCCGACGCAGCTTTGCTGACCATTCCTGACATGCAAGCCGTGCGGGTCTCTTCTCGACGCGGCTCGATTGTGCTGCGCGCTAAGGTTACTGAAAATGTCTCACCCGGCGTGATATTCATTCCCTTTCATTTTGCCGAAGCTGCCGCCAACTTACTGACCATCGACGCGCTGGATCCCCAGGCGCGCATCCCGGAGTACAAAGCCTGCGCGGTGAGGATCGAGCTTGCCCAAGAGGAAGAGCTGGCCGACCCGGAAATCAAGCTGCGCCGGGGCCGGTATTAATTGACCCGATCGCATATTTAGGAGCCTCGCTCCATCCGGGTAAACCGTTTCTCAATAATCCAATCCAGCAACCCCGGTAGCAATGCATTGAGCCCGACTGCCAGGCGATAAATCCCCGGCATCACCACGCTACGTTTCGGCCGCGCCACGGTCATCCAGATTGCCTCGGCTACCTGGTCGGCCTGCAAGCGCAGCCCTTTCGGGGTGGTCACACCTGTTTTTCGATGGATTCCGGCATGTGACTTAAACTCTGTATCCACCGCGCCGGGATAAATCACCGAGATGTGGATGCCATACACCCCCACCTCGCGGCGTAGCGCTTCGCTGAAACCACGTATGCCGAACTTGCTGGCTGCATACACGCTGTAAGTGGGCGTGGCGATCAAGCCGGCCAGCGAAGACATATTAACAATATGGCCGGCGCGCTGATCGATCATGACAGGCAGCACATATCGCGTGGTCTGGATCACCCCCAACAGGTTGACCTTGATCTGCGCCTCGATATCCTGCACCGGATCTAATTGGTCCAACCAGGATAAACGGCCAAAACCGGCATTATTCAATAGCACATCGATCCTGCCGTAATGCTCGATTGTCTCCCCTACCAGACGCTGGAGATGGTCTAATTTCGTCACATCCACCGCAACAGGAAGCGCCTGTCCGCCCGCCGCCTGTAACTTGCTCGCCAATTCCTGCAAGCGTTCGTAACGTCGGGCGCCCAGCACAACCCGGTACCCCTGCCCACAGAATTTCCAGGCGGTAGCCTCGCCAATACCTGACGAAGCGCCGGTTATAAGAATCACGGGTTGATCGGACATCGGCAGCACTCCTTGAGATTATCGAATGTAAATATTATAAGTTAAGACTCTTTTCCTGACCGGCAGAACCTTTCAATCAAACCTGTACGGATCCAATGACTGACCCACCAGGAAAAATTCATTCAATCCGTTGAATAATTACTGTATCAATGGGGAAGAAATGGAACCATTTCGAGTCTTAATATTGACAATTATCCAATTATAGTATAGAATAATACCGACCGGTCGGTATTATTCTATACTAAGGAGGTCTCTTTGCAAAAACGAAGTCTTGAAACTCGCACGCGCATCCTGAACGCCGCCCTGGATTGTTTCGCCCAAACCGGCTACGAGGCCAGCAGCGTGGCGGAAATTTGTCAGGCGGCCGGCGTTAGCAAGGGCGCCTTCTATCATCATTTTCCGAGCAAACAAGCTCTTTTCCTGGCGCTGCTGGAAAGCTGGCTGGAAACCATCGATAGTATGATGGAGATCAACCGACGCACCGCCCCATCCAGTGCGCAGGCGCTGCGTCAGATGTCGGAATTAATGACCCATGTCTTTGCACAAGCCGGCGGCCGTCTGCCAATGTTCTTGGAGTTTTGGACCCAGGCCAGCCACGACCCGCAAATCTGGCAGGCTGTCGTCCAACCCTACCAACGCTACCAGGATTACTTTAGCGAATTGATCCAGGCAGGCATCACCGAAGGTAGTTTCAAGCCGGTAGACGTGGATGCTACCGCCCGCATGTTGGTGTCCCTGGCGTTAGGCCTGCTTTTACAAGGTTTGCTTGATCCCCAGGGAACGGATTGGGACCGCGTGACCCGACAATCGGTCGAGCTTTTCCTATCCGGGCTGAAAAAATAGAAAAGAGAGGCACAATTATGATTTTAGTTACTGGCGCAACAGGCCATATCGGCAACGTCTTGGTACGCATGTTACAGGCAAAGGGAGAAAAAGTACGCGCCCTGATTCTTCCTGGCGAAGACTGCCGATCGTTGGATGGGCTGGAAGTGGAAGAAGTCGAAGGCGATATTACTCAGCCCGCAACACTCGATCGGGCCATGCAAGGCGTGCGTGATGTGTACCATCTTGCAGGATTGATCTCCATCCTGCCAGGTAGGGACGAGTTGATCCACCGGGTCAATGTGCAGGGGACAGTTAATGTCGTCCAGGCGTGCCTACGCGCCGGCGTCCAAAAGTTGGTTTTTACCAGCTCGATCCACGCCATCGCACGCCCGCCGCACGGGGTTGTGATCGACGAGAGTATCCCCTTCGATCCAAATAATCCTTGCAGCGAGTATGACCGCTCCAAAGCCGAGGCCTCTCTGGCAGTCCTCGAAGCCGCTGGGCAAGGATTAGATGTCGTGGTAGCTTGCCCAACAGGCGTGATCGGCCCGTATGACTATCGGCGTTCTGAACTGGGGCAGTTGATCCTAGACTGTGTGGAAGAAAAACCACAGCTATATGTGGATGGCGCGTATGATTTTGTGGATGTGCGCGATGTCGCTTCAGGGCTAATCCTCGCCAACGAAAAGGGACACTCCGGTGAGACATATATCCTGTCCGGCGAGCGGATTACGGTGGATTCCTTACTCAGCACAGTAAAAAAGGGCTCAGGGCTGCGGTTCCTGATGCTTCGTTTGCCGATGTCGATAGCGCGCTTTTTCTCGTTTTTTACGCCGGCCTATTATCGCCTGACCCGTACCAGGCCTCGCTTCACACCCTATTCTCTGGAGACGCTGGAGAGTAATTCATCCATCAGCCATGCCAAAGCCGAAAGGGAACTGGGTTACCAACCGCGTTCGCTAAAAATTACTCTGGCAGACACAGTAAGCTGGTTTAAGGAAAACAAGCACTTGCTGGAGCCTGCCTCGATACGATAATGGCTCAAATGGTATGAGACAACAGAAAAGAATTGCCTTAATCACCGGGGCATCGAGTGGGATTGGCGCAGCCGTCGCTCGCTTGCTGGCAGGACAGGGCTGGCATGTTTTGCTCGTCGCAAGGCGCCAGGAACGCTTAAGCCTTCTGGCCGCTGAAATCGAGCAAACCGGCGGCCTGGCGAGTATCTTCCCGGCTGACCTGTCCCTCGAAATAAGCCGTCAGGACGTAATCCAGGCTGTCCAGGGTTCCATCGGGCATATTGATGTGCTGATCAACAACGCCGGCTTCGGCTGGTATGGTTATTATGCTACGATGCCCTGGCCAACAGTCCAGGAAATGCTGCAGGTTAACATCGGCGCTGCCGCACACCTGACCCGCCTGGTGATTCCAGGCATGCTCGAGCGAAATACAGGCCATCTCATCCATATCGGTTCCGTCGCCGGCAACCTGCCCAGCCAGGGAGTAGCTTTGTATAGCGCAACGAAGTCATTTTTGTATGCCTTCAATACCTCGCTTTACCGCGAGCTACGCGGCACAAACGTTCATACCAGCCTGATTTGCGCCGGGCCAGTGCGCACTGATTTCTTTCAGACCGCCGCTAACCACCCAGCCGGGAAACATATCCCAGTCGAACATTGGGGAGTATCGGCTGAGTTAATTGCCAAACGAGTCCAACGCTTGCTCCACCGTCCACGCCGAAGGATTTTTGTACCCGGCTGGCTTGCCATCGTGCCCTGGGTGGAATTGGCCCTTGGGTGGCTCCCGGACCGCCTGGGCCCGTTGTTGCTCGAAAAGCTTCACAAATAAAAATCCGTTATACGGAG
>JAYRNN010000036.1:0-9252 GCA_041912175.1 Anaerolineales bacterium
ACCTGGAAGAGATCGCCGCCGAGCAGAATGGCTGCTTTCTGCTCGAAAACGATGCCGTACGCCCGATCCGCGTTTATTCAGCGGCCTTTGAACGCTATTACAGCCTGTACCCGACCGAATCGGCCCCCAGCATGCTCATCTCGGGCATCCCCATGCACCGCATCAAGGATACCAACCCACACCTGGATACCCTGAGTAAAATCAAAGCCATCGCCCCGCTGGGCGGGCGGGTTTTAGACACCACCACCGGTCTGGGGTATACCGCCATCGAAGCCGCCAGGACCGCCTGGGAGGTGGTCACGATCGAGCTGGACCCGGCTGCGCTCGAGATCGCCCGCCTCAATCCCTGGTCTTCGGCGCTCTTCGCGAATCCAAAAATTCACCAGGTCATCGGAGACAGCTTCGAAGAAATCGAGAAATTCCCAGCCGCCTCCTTCTCGGCGATCATCCACGATCCGCCCATGTTTAGCCTGGCCGGCGACCTGTATTCGAAAGCCTTCTACCAGCAAGCCTACCGGGTGCTCAAACCCAACGGCAAGATGTTTCATTATATCGGCAACCCAGAGAGCAAGAGCGGCGAGCGTATCACCGGCGGGGTGGCGCGCCGCCTGGGTGAGGCGGGCTTCCGCCAGGTGCTGCGCAAGCCGCAGTCTTTCGGAGTGACCGCCTTTAAGTGATCCTGACCTGCGCCAACAGCTCTGTTACTGTCCCGGCCTCTAACCTGCCCGCGCCGACGGTCATGGCGTTGGCTGCGCCGGCGGCGATCGCCCTGCGCAGCGCCTCGGGCAGGCGCTCGCCGCGTGAAAGCCCCAATACCAGCCCGCCCAGGAAGGCGTCCCCGCTGCCCACCGCGGCTACCGCCTGGATGGGCGGGAGATAGCCAAAACAGGCCCCCTGCGCGCTCACCGCCGCCGCCCCCTGTGCACCCAGGGTGACGATCGCCGCCCCGGCCCCCATTTCCCGCATCAACCCGGCCGCTTCCAGCGCTTGCTGGCTCGAACCAACCGTCCGGCCCAACAGCTCCCCGGCTTCATCACCGTTCACCTTGACCAGCGCCGGGTGCAGGTCGAGCGCCTGGCGCAAATATCGATCGCGCGCATCGACAATCCATGACGCGCCCTGATCCCGCACGATCTTCGCCAGGCGCGCCATGCCGTCCTGCGGGCCCCCGGGCGGCAGGCTGCCTGAAAAGGTCGCCCAAGACACGCCGTCCATCGCTCGAGCCAGGGTCTCTTCAAAACCAAGCCAGCTCTGCAGACTCACCCTTTCGCCGCGCTCGTAAATCTCGGTCAGCCTTCCCGGCGCTAAAGGATCGATGATCGAGGTCGAAATGCGCGTCTCGCCATCAAACCAGGCCGCTTGACATGGGATGTCTTCTGCGGATAACTGCTCGGCAATCCAGCGCCCATTGTGACCACCCAGAAGCGTGCATACCCGCGCCTCGCCCCCCATGCACCGGATCGAGCGGGCGACATTCAGCCCTTTCCCACCGGCTGACGATAAAACCGCTTGCGGGCGGTGGATTTCGCCCAGGCGAAAACCGGAGATGGTGACGGCGCGATCGATCGAAGGGTTTGGCGCGATTGCCAGGATCATGTGCTTCAAAGCCGCCCACGCTCAGCGCGGCGCGCTGCCTTGCTGCGCTAATTTTACCGGGCGCAGCTTGGTCGCCGTCACGAATACCAGCACCGCCAGCAGCGCTCCGATGCCGGCCACGCGATACATCGCCTGAACGCCTACTGCATCCAGTAAAATGCCGCCCAACAGCGACCCAAACGCATATCCCAACCCGTTGAAAACCGCGCTAAAAATTCCCTGGGCGGTCGCCCCCAGGCCAGGCGGCGCGATCCGGCTGGTAAATTCCACCCCGGCCACCAATACCAGTCCAAAGGTCAGCCCATGCACAAGCTGCAAAACCATCGCTTGCCAGGGCGCGCTGACCGCTGCAAACGCCAGGGCGCGCAGGCCAAAAACGCTGCCGCCAATCACCAACAAACCGGCGATCCCAAACCGGCGCATCATCCGGTCAGAGAAAAACAAGAATGGGATTTCGCTCAGCGTCGCCAGCGCCAGCGCCACCCCCATCAAGCTGGCCGGTGTGCCAAGGCTTTTCAGGTAGATCGTAAAGTAATTCCCGATCATCGCCATCCCGGCCCCGAGCACGAAGGTTACCCCCAGGAAGAGCAGCCAGCGGCGATTGGAGAATAGCGCCAGGACATTCCGGCCCAGCTTAATCCCGATCGAGACCGGGTTGACCGGGAAGCGTGTGCTGGCTAAGAAGCCAAAAAAAACGAGGCCTGCATAGGCGTAGAAAATAAACGATAGCCCGAAACGCTGCAACAGCAATCCGCTGACCAGGGCCGCCAGGCCCCAGCCATACGACCCCCACACGCGTTGTTTGCCGTACTCGTCTCGCCGTACGCCCAATTGCTCGACCACCGAATTATCCACCAATGGGATGATCGGGGCAAGGAAGAATGCAAAGGCAGTCACAATCGCCAGCAGCCAGGCATACTGGCTTACCGTCGATAATGCCAGGACACAGAACGACGCGGCCAGCAGTGAGAAAGACAGGATGCGCTTATGCTGGTGGGTGGCGTCCGCCAGCGCCGACCAGGATGGCGCGGCCAGCACGCCAATCACCGGAGATAACCCGGTCAGAATACCGATCTGGCTGCCAGATAGCCCCAGGCTCTGGTAGTAGAGCGCAATGTAAGGCACGAAAAAAGCAAACCCTGCAAAATAGAAAAAATAAACCGCCCGCGCAGCGCCCATGCCTGTGACGGGTTGGCGTGACGATGGATCAGCTTGCTGCATGATTGGTTTGTGAATCGGATAAACGGATTACCGCTTGCAGCCCATGCGGCCGGTCTGGGTTAAGACCTTTACGGCAGGCGCGCCGGAACGCCAGCAACTGCCCCAATGGCAAGTACAACGGGCCGCGCAGGACCTCATCCAGCCGGCTTTTAAAGGGCGCGAAGACGTCTTCCTCGCCGATCGATAACACCTTTGCGCCGCGCCCTTGCATCTCCTGCAGCACGGCCGTCTCGAAGTCGTAATTGGCGCCGGAGACCAATCCCACCAGCAGCGTTCGCTCCGTGATCATCGCCATCGGCCCGTGGCGGAACTCCATAAAGTGAAAAGGCTCGCTCTCGCTCAGCGACATCTCTTTGAGCTTCAAGCTGAGCTCCGCCGCCAAACCATAACGCGGGCCTGAGCCGAGAAAGTAGAAACGGTCCAGCTCGCCAGACTCTCCCAGCTCGCCCGCCAGGTCGCCGGAGCGCTCGATCAGCCTGCCGGCCGCGGCGGGGAGGCGCGCCATTTGCTCGAGCAAGCCAGGTTGGCCTCCCCACAGCGCAGACAAGAACAAGGTCGCCAGGTAGAGCGTGGAAAAGGAACGCGTTTGCGCAAAACTGATTTCCCCGCTTCCCGGGAAGCAAAGATTTCGTTTGCCCAGGCTGGCCAGCTCAGAATCGGGATAACAGGTCAGGGTGATCAAATCGCCGCGCTGCATGGAAAGAAAACTCCGGCAGGCCAGGATCGTCTCGCTGGTCTCGCCCGAGCGGCTGGCGGCGACGAGCAGCAAACGCCCCTGCGCCGGGTAGGCAGACCCGGGCGAAAGCCACAGCTCAGAAGCCGGCAAGGCGCGGCCCAGCTTGCCGGTAAGGGCCGTGAATGCAGACGCGGCCGCGATCGACAGGTAGTACGAAGAGCCGCAGCCGGTGAAGATGACCCCGTCGTAAGCGCCTTCCCGGTGCAAATCGGCCAGGTCAGCCTGCCAGTCTTTGAGTTGGCCCAATGCGGTCTGCCAGACGGCCGGCTGGGACAGGATTTCCTGGTAGGTGGCGTAGTTCTTTACAAAATTTGTAATCTCTTGCAGATCGCCCATCTTCGTCCTTTATTGGTCTGCGTTTCGGCTATCGCCCGCTAACCCAAGATCGGGGTCTCCTGGCTTTCGAGCGAAAACGGATTGCTCTCGGGGGCGCTGGCTATTTCTCACTTTCCTGCGCAGCAAGACGCTGCCGGTTATCCTGTCGGGACAACTCGCGACCTTTGACGATTGTGTTCACCAAAAATATCACGGCCATGATGATGGCGACCAGGGTCACAAGCACATCGTAGACCGTCAGAGTCCCGAACGGCAGGTTGATTTTGGGGTTGCCGATGAAAAAGATCAACGTGTTGGCGCAGATAACGATCACGCGCACTTCGGTCGGGCCAAGCTTGCCGTAAGAAATGCGAAACTCGTTGGTGACGATCTGCTGGATATAGACCATCACCGAAAGCAGCAAATAACCGACCAGGGCTAGCGCCGCCAGGTCGAAGCGCACGTAAGGCGAAAGCCCCAGGCCTAAGATGACGATCACTTCGATCATTGCATCCACGGTGTGATCGATAAAAAAGCCATAACGCGGGCGTTGGATATCCCGGTAGCGCGCCAGCGAGCCATCCAGGCTATCGCCGAACCAATTGATCACAAAGCCCAGGCTGGCCAGCCATAAAAAGGCCGCGCTGAAATTCGTCAGGTAATAACTGATAAAAACAACAATCCCGCCCAATATCCCGACGCCGGTTAACATATCCGGCGTCACCCAGGCCGGTAGATGCGCCGCCAACCATTTGAGCGCTGGCCGTTCGAGCGGTCCGAAGAATATATCGTTGGTTCGCTTGTGTTTAGCGATATCCTGCAAGCCTGACCTCCTCAACTCCAAATCTGCCTGGCGTTCTGAGCGCTTTGTTCGTCTGCGCGCAGTTTTTTTACTTTATTGAACTGTTCGTAGATCGGTACAGCCTGTTTCCATAGTTTACCATACTCAGCAAAATGCTCTCTCATCGTATCAGACCATTCATACGGATGGGTATTCCAGACCGGGCCGCACGCATAATCGAAATTGACCATCACCGGTTTAACCTCGTCGGCGATCCGGCGAATGGCGATTTCAATTGCGCCGGGCCCAACTCGCCTGCCGGCATAATCGATGAGCATATATTTTTGGTCTTTGGGGTCTTCGTGCCACCACAGGGCTTTATTCTGCGTGAGCTCTGTTTGGATACGATCGTGGAGCTTCTCTTCCAACCTTCGGATGTCGTCTTTACAATGGCCCACATCACGTTTTCCAATCTTGTTGGTGTGGGCATGTTCGTCGCGCCCAATGAGAGCAGAAATATTGTTGTACCAATCTCGGATCGATTCTTCGGTGGCCGTTATGAATGCAGCTTTCGTGCGACCCATTTCCTGGTAAAAATACTGGTTTTGTACGCGCAGGCTCTCATAGGTCTCATCCATCAGCCGCATACTCTTGTCCGCTGATTTTGGAGCGGCCGCCGGCGGTCTAAAGGAGGTTGGGCTGACGACCTGCTGTGTGCGGAAATCGCCCTCTAAAAGCGCCATTTTCTGGATGCGATAATTATCTTTCGGTGGAAAGGGATGTTCGAAAAGCTGGAGCAGTTTGAGGGCATCGTCATGCTGCATAACGAGCACCAACGATAGCGTCTCTTCATTGAGCGCCGAGCAGACGTGCAGACCGTCCTTCGGTCCTGGAGCAAGCTCGGCGGCCAGGTCCTCGAGCAACCTCTCGATCAAGACTTCCTCTTGGGTCAGGGTGTGACTCGGATTGAGGCTGAGCTCAAGACCTGCCTGACCTTGCTTGGGTAAGCCACGGGAGCCTACGCTGGCGCCTAGAAGCTGCGGAAAGATTGCCGCCAAGAAATTGCTGCCTGGGACCAAACCGCCCTTCCGCATCGTGCGAATCGAGACGCCCCCCCCAATCGACTGAGACGGATCAATCAACAGATGGCTGGTCACCATTCCAGCTACCCCATCCAAGGTTCGATCCCAGATCGCCGCGCCCAGGAACTCGTCCCGTTTCGGCCTCCCTAATTGTTTATCCGCCTGCGATTGGTTGAACTTGATCCGCATCCAGTCATTCGCATCGATCCCCAGCAGAACACCGGTAACCGGATATACTCCACCCGCTTCGACCCCATACGCCAGGAATTCATGCCCATATAGATCCGACGATGAGACCAGCGGAGCGGGCTGCGCCTCGGTGGGCAACGGACCGTCCAACTTAAGCACCGCCACATCGCCGCTGCCGTCGGTTTCTGCACGGATGATTTTCTCAATCGTGCACTCCAGGTCATCTTGCCCGCCAAGCATAGGAAAATTAATCTTGATCTTTTCCTGTTGAATATCTAAATAATCTTTACAAGCCGCAAGGACAACCTGCGCGGTGGTGATGACCCGCCCCTGCTCGACCAAAAATCCGGTGCCGGCCATCTGGCGGCGGTGATTCAATATGCGCACAATCGATTGTTCCAGCATGGCTCAAACCTCCCCTTTCATCGTTGTTCCACCCAAATCATCCCTGCGCACACTTTCACCACCGGCCCGCTCAGGGTGATCATCCCGTCCTCGCCAATGGCTACCTGCAGCGTCCCACCGGGCATGTGCACGCCCACCTGCGCCGCGCACCAGCCCAGTCGGTATGCGGCCGCCGTCGCCGCGCAGGAGCTGCTGCCCGAGGCCAGCGTATATCCCGCGCCGCGCTCCCAGATCTCGATGCGCAATTCTTCCCGGTTGATCACCTGCAGGAATTGCACGTTCGTACGCCTGGGGAAGTTGGCGTGGTTTTCGATCAACGGTCCCAGGCGCTGCGCTTCGCTGGCCGTGACCGGCTGGTCCAACACGACGCAGTGCGGGTTGCCGAGCGTCACCGCGCAATAGCGGATGATCCTCTCGCCGGTGTCGAGCTGCTCGTCGATCACCTCGCGCCGCTCGCCGCTGACCGGGATAGCCTGGCTGTCAAAACTCGCCCGGCCCATCTCCACCCGTACGCGCTGCCCGTCTGGAGCCACCTGGCAGTTCACGATCCCCCCGGGCGTTTCGACGCTGAAAGCCGCCTCCCCCACCAGCCCTCGCTCCCAAAGGCGCCGCGCAAAGATGCGCAGGCCGTTGCCGCTCTTCTCCGCTTCCGAGCCATCCGGGTTGAAGATGCGCAAGCCAAACTGCGCCCCCCTGGCGGGCAGCGGGCCGAGCAGGATGCCATCGCTGCCCACACCGTAATGCCGGTCGCAAATCAAGCGCGCCAACTCGGCCGTCAGCGCGCCGGGCAGCGCGCTGGGCTCGATGACCAGGTAGTCGTTGCCCAGGCCGTGATATTTGGTAAAAGCCACGCGCTCAGACAAATTTCATCCCTCTCTCTTTTTCAAAGACCCAGATTTCGTCTGGGTCTTTGAGACAGGCTAAGATTTATAGCCGATCATCCGCAAAAAGCCCTTCCGCCAGGCGATGTCCTCCTCGCCCTCCAGCCCCTTGGGCGAGAACCCATCGATCACACCCAGGATCCCCCGCCCCTGATCGCTGACCGCCAGCGCCACCTGGGTTGGATTGGCCGTGGCGCAGAAGATACGGCACACTTCGGGGGCAGCCTTAACCGCGTTGAGGACGTTTACCGGATAAAAGCCCTCCCCCAGGAAGATCACAAAAGAATGCCCGGCGCTCAAATCCAGGGCGGCTTTTTGGGCCAGGGCGATGAGCTGCGGGTCGTTGCCGCTCCAGCGCACCAGGCATTTCCCAGAAGCCTCGCAGAAGGCCAGGCCGAATTGGATCCCCGGCACGCTGGTGACCAGGATTTCGTGCAGATCTTCGACGGTCTTAATAAAATGACTTTGTCCCAGGATGAAATTAATCTCTTCCGGTTTTTCGATCGGGATCACCGTAATCGTATAAGGAATATTTTGCATCTCGCACTCCACTTCAACCAGGTACTTTATGGATCGGCGCGTCGACCGCGCAACAACCATACGCCATACAGCAAACCCGCCGCTGCCGCCAGGGCTCCTACACCTACCCAGACCCCGCGCCAGTCCATGGGTAATTCCTGGCTGCCCGCCGGCAGGGTGCGTGCGTTCGGCCGGGTCGCCAGGATCAATCGATCCAGGTGCGGGGTGATGATGTTTGCTTTGCAAGCCAGGGCGGTAAATTCTCGTCCGAGCTGGTTTAGCTCCGGCCGGACCCCCTCCGCATGGATCAGCGCAGATGAGAGCAGCGGATTCCGCAGCATGCGCGCCAGGAAGACAACCAGCAAGGGCTCCGGCGTCCATAAAAATATTTTCAATCGCGGCGGTAATATCGGGATGCGGTACGCCCGAAGCACTTGCAGGGCTTCGCGCGCTCCGCGGGCGAACATGATCAGCGTATCCCGCGTCTCTGGCATGTACTCCAAATTACATCCCGAGAGATAGTATGCCCCGCCCAGCGACAGGATCAGTGCGGCATGGCATTTTAACCAGGCCTCGATATTCGGGCTGATCTGCACTGGCAGGCCGCAGTTTTCGAAGACCGCCGCCAATTCGATCAAGCGCGGCGTCGTGCTCCCGTCTAATTCGCCGATATAAGAAGTCGATTTGCGATCGCCGACCTCGGCGCCGGCGTAAGCCACCGGCCCATCGATCTTGCCCACCGCCATTAAGAACCCCAAGAGCAGCCGTTCGCTGCCAATGGCGGACGCCAGTTCTCCACCCCCGGCCACGTTGTTGCCCATGAACAAGATATTGGGGACCTTCTGGTTCGCCGCCAGGATGGGCAGAATCTCGGGCAGATCTTGTTTTCCCATCACCACGATGATCCAATCGTAATCGTCTTCTGCAGCCAGGCCGGCCACTACCGGCACTTTGAAGCTGCGCCGTTCCCTCGTGAAAAGATCTTCCAGGATCACCCCATTCTGTTGCAGGTCTGCCAGCCGTTTGCCGCGCGCCAGCAAAGCCGTCTGCTGCCCTGAAATGTGCAGCCGGACGGCCAACAAGCTGCCAAGCGCTCCGGCGCCGTAAACAAGAATTTTCATCGCGCCTCCTGGATGCTATCCCAAATCTTTTTGGCTCAATTCATTTTTTAAAGCGCTGAGCAGGCAAGCCAGCTCCGCTTTTTCGACCGTTGAAAGGCAGCCCCACGGGGTGTAGAAATACAGGTCGGTGTCGGCCTCGATCTGCTGGCGAAAGGTATGCCCCTGGGTGGTGAGCTGTAGCTTTTGATCTGTCCCTTCTAAATATCCACGTTGGCGAAGCTCTTGTAAATACTGCCTGTAATCATGCAGCGCAAACCCGCGCACGGCCAGCCGGTCGAATATCCCTTCCAACGAATCCGCCTCCCCGCGCCACACCAGGGTCAGCGCCTCGAGCGCCGGGGCGCTTAAGCCGCTGGGCTGCCAGGCAGCCAGGTGCGCATCGTCTCGATAGCCGCGCAAGCAGGAA
>JAYRNN010000037.1:0-16746 GCA_041912175.1 Anaerolineales bacterium
CGTGCTGGGCGATGCGCCTGGGCGCGTGGCGCAAGCGCTCGCCGAAAGCAGGGCGGATGTGATCGGCGTGAACTGTTCGGGCGGCCCGGCCCAAATCTGGCGTATCCTTCGCCAGATGCGCCAGACGCTGACAGCCCAGGAAGATATCCGCAGCATGCCATATTTCTCCGTCATGCCGAACGCCGGCTGGCCGGAGCAGGTCGGCGGGCGCATCATGTACCCGGCCAACCCGGAATATTTTGGCGAATACGCCCTGGCCTTTTGCGAAGCAGGGGCGCGTATTGTTGGCGGCTGTTGTGGCACCACGCCACAGCACATCGCCGCCATGCGCCATGCAATCGACAAGACCCCGGAAGGCTGCGGGCCGAGCGTAGCCGAGTTAAGCATGCCTGCCGAAAACGACGAGCGCCTGGGCGCCCCTGAGCTGCCTTCGCGCATGGCGCAGAAATTGGCCGCAGGTAGATTCGTTGTCTCGGTCGAAATGGACCCGCCGCGCGGTCTTTCTGCGCATAAATTACTGGCCGGCGCCAGCTTACTGGCAGAGGCCGGTGCGGACGTGATCAATGTCGCCGATAGCCCAATGGCGCGCATGCGAATGAGCCCCTGGGCAGTGTGTGAGCTAATCCAGCGCCAAAATGAGGTGGAGACCGTGCTGCACTTCCCCACTCGCGGGCGCAATTTACTACGCGTGCAGGGCGACTTGCTGGCTGCCCACGCCCTGGGCATCCGCAATGTGTTTGTCGTGATGGGCGATCCCACCGCGATTGGCGATTACCCCGACGCGATGGACAATTACGATCTCGTTCCGTCCGGCCTGATTAAGCTGATCAAACAGAACTTCAACGCCGGCATAGATCATGCCGGGGTGGATATCGGCCAGCCTACATCTTTCTTTGTTGGCTGTGCTCTGAACCTGTGCCCGCCCGATGCAGACCAGGAGATCAAAAACCTGTGGCGTAAACTACAAGCTGGGGCAGACTTCCTGCTAACGCAGCCGGTTTACCAGCCTGACCAGGCACGAGCCTTCTTGCAACGTTATGAGGATCTCCATGGACGGTTGCAAATCCCTATCCTGGTGGGAGTATTGCCGCTTTACGGCATCCGCCATGCCACATTCCTGAATAACGAAGTGCCTGGTGTTACCATCTCGCAAGAACACCTGGACCGCTTGCGCCAGGCCGGAGATAAAGCCCCCCAGGTGGGCGTCTCAATTGCCCTGGAGCTGATCGAGCAGATGAAACCCTGGATGCGGGGCATCTACCTGATGCCGCAGTTCAGCCGCTACGACCTGGCGGCGGAAATTATCGAGGGTTGTCGTTAAGCCCTCTCGCCAATCCGTTGGCTGACTTGCTCAGGCGTTGCCTCCAACAACCCTTCAATCCACCAGGTAGCGCCTGCCTCTTCCCAGGCCTGCATTTGCTCTCCCCGCTCGCCTGGCGCCATTCCGGCAGTGCTCCCGGTCACCACAATGTCAAACGGCGTGGTCAAGCTGCGGTTTTCATCCACAAAGGTCTTCAGCGCACAGATCTCTGACAGAGTGACCGCCTCAAGCTCGCCCTTCGGGCTCATCTTCTCCACAAACAAGCCATCACATTTGAGCGCCCGTAGCATCGATTGGCGTCGTGGCCAGGTCCCCGGGATCCACAGCGGTATACGCGGCCGCTGCACCGGCCTGGGCGGATAGTACTCTTCATTGACCAGGCTTAGTTTAAGATGGTAATGAAGGCCATCGTAATCAAACGGTTTTGACCGGTACATCAAGGTCAAGATATCGATGCACTCATCTAACATTTCCGCGCGAGCTTTTTGGTCAGTGATTTCATCCGGGAAGCCCTGCCAACCCATCCAGGTCGCTCCGGTTCCCAGACCCAGGATCAGACGCCCGCCGGATAAGTGATCCAGGGCAACAGACTCACTGGCGATTTTCCAGGGACGACGCAGTGGAACCGGGATGATCATCGTTCCCAGATAGATTCGCTCTGTAACCATCGCCGCAGCAGCCAACGAGATCATCGGATCCTCACACCAGATAGCGTCTCCCAAAAAGCAGCCATCCCAACCCGAATCTTCTGCGAGCTTAACCCAGCGGGCGACAGCCTTCGCCCCGCTATAGGGTAATGCCAGGCCGAATTTTAGCATCCTTATCCTCTCAGTCTCGCGCCGAGCTCCTGCTCCAGGCGGCGAATGATTTTTTGCCGAATTTGCAAAACTTCCTGGTCTGCCAATGTGCGGTCGGGCGCCTGGTAGGTCAACCCATATGCCAGGCTTTTCTTGCCAGCGCCGATTTGACCGCCCCGGTATACATCGAAAAGTCTTAAACCGATCAGGGTTTTACCGCCGGCTTGCCGGATCACCTGTAGAACGCGTTCAGCCGGGATGTCTTCATCCACAATGATGGCCAGGTCTTCCAGGACAGGTGGATAAGCCGAGACAGGTTCTACAGTGAAGACCTCTGGGATGGAGTCCAGAATAGCCTGCAGATCCAGGTCGGCAATCAAAACAGGTGTTTCGGGCAAATCGTAATTCTTGCGCAGCAATGGATGCAGCTCGCCAAGCACTCCCAACGGTTTTTGCTCAAGCCCGCTTCCCAGCAGCAAGCGCGCGGTTTTACCCGGATGAAAGCTGGGGTACTCTGCCGGCTCAAATTGCGCGTCGGCCAGGTGCAATCCTTCCAGCAAACCGACCACCACACCCTTCAAGTCATAGAAATCCACCGCGGTTGTATCAGCTCCCTGCCAATGAGGCAGCTCACGCGGCCCAGTTAATAAGAGAACCAGGCGCTGAATCTCGTCCGGCAGGTCGCCGCTTTCAGAGGATAAGAACACCGGTCCTACTTCAAATAACGCCATCCGGGTGTGCGTGCGAGCGTTGCGCTCCACCACCTCCAACATACTGGAAAGCAAGCTATGACGAAGCACCGTGCGATCCGTAGCAATTGGGTTGGCCAGGCGTACGTAGGGCATCTCCACCGGCGGCGCGCCAGGCGGCAGGCGGCGTGCTTCACGTTCCGGAGATGTCAGGCGATAGGTAACGATTTCTTGCAGTCCCAGCTCGACCAGCACGTCTCGTAGGCGCTCTTCTTTCTCGAGCCCAGGGTTGCTGCGCTGCGGAGGCAATTCATCGGCCATGCGCGTTTCTGGGATATTGTCATATCCGTAGACACGAGCGATCTCTTCCATCAGATCGGCCACGCCGATAATGCCCGCTCCAATATCCGTACGGTGGTCAGGCGTCCTGGCAGTCAGCGTCTGCCCATCCACTTTCACATCGAAATCCAGACGGCCCAATATATCGGCCATTTGATCTGTAGTCAGGTCGATCCCCAACCATCGCCGCACGTGCATGGGGGTGATCTCTACTGTCGGGTCTTCTGGCGGCAGCGGATAGTTGTCCAGTAGCCCTTTAGAGACCTGCCCACTTGCCCAATGGCGCATCAATTCCAGACCGCGCCGGACGCCGCGCGGCGCCATAGCCGGGTGCACACCGCGCGAGAAGCGATAACCCGCCTCGGAACTCATGTGTTGGGCGGCCATCGTACGACGTACATTGATGAAGTTCCAGGCTGCGCCTTCCAACAACACATTGTGTGTATCGACGCCCACCTCCGACTCAGCTCCGCCCATCACGCCGGCGATCGACAGCGCCCCGGCTGTATCCGTGACCAGCTCGGTGAATTCATCCAGCGTGTGTTCCACGTCATCCAGAGTGGTCAGGCGCTCGCCTGGCCTGGCGGTGCGGGTGATTATCGTAGGCGATTTCTCCCCTGCGCGCTTCACGAGCACGTCGTAATCAAAGGCATGCAACGGCTCTCCCAGTTCCAGCATGGCGTAATTGGTAGCATCGACGATATTGTTGATCGGGCGCATCCCAGCCAGGCGCAGGCGGCGCTGCACCCAATAAGGGCTTGGTTTGATTTCAATATTTTCAATCAGACCAAGCACAAAGCGCGGGTTCAGCTCCGCGTTCTCGATCACAATGGCAGCTTTACCTTCAACCGAAGGCCCCTCGGCGCACACATCTTGTGGGAGTGGTCGCAAAGGTTGTCTGGTTAATGCCGCGATCTCACGTGCGACGCCGTAGACGTTGGCATCGCGGGCGATATTCGGGATAATGTTTACCTCAAAAACCGCGTCGCCCATATAATCGACCAACGGCACACCCACCGGGGCATCCTCATCGAGGATGATCACCCCCTCGTGCTCGTCCGATATGCCCAGCTCTTTTTCCGAACAAATCATCGAATAGGAATCGACGCCGCGAATCTTAGCCCGCTTCAACGTAGTCAACACCTGCCCGGGTTGGTGCCCGTCGTAGATGCGTGCCCCTTCACGTGCATAAGCTACCTTGAGCGGCTTCTCCAACGGCCCCATGCCTTTATAGGGATATAAGTTGGGGGCGCCTGTTAGCACGACGTGCTCCTGCAGGCCGTCGTTCAGCCGGCACAATACCAGGCGATCGGCGTTGGGGTGGGGCCCTACTTCCAGCACACTGGCTGTAACGATCTTCTCTGGATGCCACTCCAGCCCGGTAACATTAACTTCCAACAATCGATCTCGACTGGCATGGGTCTCCACCTTCTCTTGCGGCAGCGCGTACCCGACGTAATGAATTTCTTCAACCTCCAACCCCGCCATTGTCAGGAGGCGGGCCAGTTGGGGAAGCGGGATGGTAATGTCGACGTAATCTTTGATCCATGATATGGGTATTTTCATTATCTTTTTTCCTTCATTCGTCGATCAGTCAAAGGTTAATAACTTTTCGACGAATTACATTTCTTCTTCATTAAAACTGTTCCAAAAACCTCAAATCATTCTGCCAGAAATAGCGAATGTCTTGCACGCGCCGGCTGAGCATCGCAATGCGTTCAGGGCCCATGCCAAAAGCATAACCGGAGTGGCGCTCGGGGTCATAACCGCCGTTACGCAGCACGATGGGATGCACCATGCCGCAGCCCAGGATTTCCAGCCAGCCGCTGCCGCCGCATACACCGCAACCGATGCCGCCGCACAGAAAACACTCGATATCCATTTCAGCGCTTGGCTCGGTGAAGGGGAAATAGGAAGCCCGGAAACGGCTGCGCACATCCTGGCCAAACATACGCCGGGCGAAGTCGGCCAGCGTGCCTTTCAGGTCGCCAAATGTGATTCGCTCGCCGATGACCAGTCCTTCCACCTGGTTAAATTGGGTTTCTCTGCGGGCGCTGACCTGCTCATAGCGAAAGACCATCCCAGGCAGGATTACGCGCACCGGCTCTGGAGCGCGCTCGCGCATGACGTGGATCTGCCCGGGGCTGGTGTGTGTCCGTAACAGGATACCAGAACTGGTCGTGTGGAAGGTATCCCACATGTCGCGAGCCGGGTGATAAGCCGGGATATTAAGCAACTCGAAGTTGTATTCATCCGTTTCGACTTCGCGCGACCGATAGACCTGGAAGCCCATCTCAGCGAAGATCGAAGAGATGCGCCTAAGTGTTTGCGTGGACGGATGTAGCCCGCCGCGGCGGCGTGGACGCCCAGGTAGGGTAACATCCAGGCGTTCGCTCTGCAACGAGCGTACCAGGGCCGCCTGGTGCAGGTTCTGTTCGCGCTCAGCATAGGCTGTCTCCAGGGCGCGCTTGACCTCATTGGCGCGCCGCCCAATCAGCGGTCGCTCATCTTTCGCCAGCGTCCCAAGTTGGTCGAAGATTTGCATTAAGAGCGCGCTGCGACCCAAAGATGCTATTTTCCAACGCAGCAGCGCTTCTTCTTCTTGCACATCTCGCAGGCTCTGCAGCGCTTCAGCTTCGATTCGTTTGAGTTTCTCTAACATTCGTCCTCCTCATATTTCATTTCCAAATATCCAATCCAGTAGCGCTGGATAAGGTGTTGGAAAATAAAAAACCCATCCCTGGTCTTGAGGGACGGGCCATAATTCCCGCGGTGCCACCCACATTCGCCGCGCATGCGGCGCACTCAATCACCAACGGCTGTTTTTCAATCCAGCGATTGGTTCCCCAGCTAACGTTGAGGGAACGTTCCGAACTAATAAGCGCCTTTCATTCTATAACGCCATTCACTCGGTCAGCTCGAGAGGGAACTTCGATCAGTTTCCACCGGGCGGGGGTTTCAGTCTGGGCCCGCCGCCTCCCTGTCGGTTTCTGATCAAACTGGGCACGCCAGTCTGATGCCTGAGCTACTTTCCTCTGTCAATGCTTTTCAAAGTCAATTGTAGGGATAATTATCCGCAGAAATAAATATCTGTCAAGACTTTCGGATTATTCACCATTCCCCTGGAGCGCGCTTTGACTCACGGCTGGCGATAACCCGCCCATTCACATCTACGACGTGGGTTTCGTCTAACGCAGCCTGGTACAGGCGTACTTTTCGGTGCATGGTCTGAATAGCCTGCAGCGCCTGAGCATAAGTCAGCGTCCCCTCCTTGTACTGCATCTTCACCCGATACATTTCCTGATCGGCTTCGTTCAACAATCCCTGGATATCCTCGCTCGCCTCAGGGTTATCCTGGTAAGATTTTTGGAGCTTTTCCCACAGATGTAGATTTTCGTCGAGCTCGGCTTCCAGCGTCTGAACTTCGTTTTGCTCCCGGTTCCCGCGCTCAATAAGCTGGCGCATTCGATCGGCCAGGGATTGGTAAGCGCGCGCCAGTTCGCCCAAACGTTGCACCAGGTCGATAGCCTTAACCGGCTGCTCCCTGATCCCCGCCCAATCGGCTTCAACCTTGCCCAGAGCCTTATATTCAGCATCCACATCCACGGCCACCGGCGGCCAGGCGCGCGTCTGGCGCAGCCAATTATTGGCTGCGTTGAACTGGTCTTGTACCTGCTGACGACCCTGGTTGGCGGTAGCATAGGTATCAACAACCGGTTTTTCAATATCCTGCAGAGCCATCTGCACAGCCGAACAAGTTTGGGCGAATTCGCTTCGCCGCTTATATTCGAGCACCAAAGCCTCCAGCGGGAGATGCGTCTTTTGTCCGTGAGCGCTGCTTCCATAAATCTGCCCGCCAGACAAAAGCCGGCGCGCCTCCGCGACGGGAGCATCTTCCAGCGGAGCGATGGAGTCCAAACGCGTCAGGCTGACCGTCAGCGATTTTACTCTGGCCTGGATGTCCAAGTTAAGCTGGTCCAACCACTCATTCAAACCTTGCTCGATACGGGCCGAAATGCCAGCCGCCTGGCGAGCTTTAGAATCCACGGCGCCTTGCTGGCGTTGGTCGAGCTCTTGGTATTGTTTGTCGAGCTGCGCCTGGAAACGCCCGACTTCCCCACCCGCAATCTTGGTCAGGGTCGGATTGCTATTAATGATAAATGCTACCTGCGCTAAATTCTTACGCGTATCTTCCAGAGTATCACGCGCCTGGGTCTCGTTTTGCTGCAATTCAACCAGGCGCGCCTCAACCATGCTGACCCTTGCCCGCAGGGATTGGTACTGCTGTCCCACCCGCTGGGCCTCAGCCAGGCGCGGTGCGAACTGCGTTTCGGCGATCCCCTCGCCCGGCCTACCTGCTCCCAGGCGCTGCAGGCTATCGGTAAGGCTGCGTAGATCATCTGGCAAGCTATTCACGCCATCTGCACGCGGCCAATTCTCAGGATGATATTCTCGCACCTGTTGGAGCAGTTTCCCAGTACTTTGCGCCCACAAGACTGCCTGGCTGAGTTCTGGCCCTTCCAGGAGCGCTGCGAGTTCACCCTGCTGGTTTTCAATCTGCTGGACATAAACCGCCAGCTCCCGCTGCTTCAGAGCCAGTTGGTTGGCCGTCGCCAAATCTTGCTCTAGTTTTTCCGGGGTGCGTTTGCGGTCGACTGGGCCTAGTTCGTTCACCTGCTGGCTCAAGTTGGCCAGCGAATTACTGGTTTGCGACCAGAGCACCCGGAAGGATTTCGCAGCGCCTAAAGTAGCATATCGGCTCGAAATTTCCTTCAAATCCTGCCCTAATTCCAGCAGGAGATGTTCCAGAGTGGCCTGCCCCTGGCGAGCAGTCCGTACTTGAGCATCTAATTCCTGGAAGGCCGTGAGCTGACGATCTACGGAGGCCTCGATCCCAGGCGCCTTCTCCAACTCTGGTCGGGAACTCTGGATTTGCAATTTCTGAGCTTCCGTTTGTAGCTCGACGAACTGCCTTTGAAACGCCGAGCTATCCAGGGCAGTCGGCAGGGTCGCGAGCGATTGCTCAAGATTGCCAAGGTTTTGGCGCTGGCGGCTCAGTTTCTCATCCAGGCGCGATAGTCTTTTCTCCCATTCCTCCAGTTGCTGCGCGATCTGATCGTGCAACGGGCGCGCGGCTTCCAAAGATTGGTGCACCCGGATCACCATCGCTTTATCGGCCTGTACGCTGATCGCCGTCTGATCGGCGGTCAGGAAATACTCGGGAATCTGGGACAAAAGTTCGTCAGCCTGCTGTGCTTGCCTGGTCAAAGCATCGAAAGCCGGACCATGCGCCCGGCGCGTTTGAAGGGCCTGTAGTCGCTGCTGCAGTTGCGCCTCCGCCGCCGTCGCCTGGCGAGCCCGCAAGGCTTCTTGCCAGCCCAGCGCTTCCATAGCCTGCGCCTGCTGGGCGATCTGAGATAGATTCGCCTGTTCCTGGGCCAGTCCCTGGCGCACACCGCCCAACTCTTTCTTTAGATCGAGCAATAAGAAGGGCGATACAGCAAGGGCAGAAAATGGGCTGGCGGCTCTGCGCGGCAGGCGCTCCTGAATGCGTACATAGCGCTCCCGGAGCGCGTATAGCTGCTGCCCCGCCTGGTCGGCGCTGTCTTTCAGCGTACGCGCCAGCGTCCCGTACGGTTCGGGATCCTGCGGAGAATGCACCTGCTGGCCGCTCAGGAACTGGCGATAATGGTTCTCATAGGCGCGCAATTCGCCCGACAGGTTGCGAGTCTCACTCTGGACCTTCTCGCGTCCCCAACGTAACAGGAAGAAATAACCCACGCCGGCTGCCAACAAAACGAACAGGATAACGAACAAAAGTTCCATAATTTAATTATAGTACAAAAACGAGCGGCGCGCACGCCGCTCGTTCCTTCTTACTTAAGTGCTTCTACGATCAGTTTCTGGATCCGCTGCACCATACTGGCCGGGTCAGGGTGCAATCCTTCGATCAACAGCGCATCCTCGAAAATCTGCGCAATGATCAGCTCAGCAAGTGGACTATCTTCCGGCAAAGACCCGATCCCGGCGATAATCGGGTGCTTAGGATTGATTTCCAATACCTTCTTAGGCATGTCAAACTCGCGGTTCAACAAGCGATAGGCGCGCTGCATCTCAGCGGTCAGCGCCCCACTCGGGTTTACCAAGCGCGCCGGCGCCTCGCTCAGTTTATCTGTGGTGTGTACATCGGCTACCTGGTCCCCCAACTCGGCTTTGAAACGGTCAACCAAAGCGGTGTAATCGCTCTCTGGTGCAGTTTCCTCTCCCTCAGCAGGTTTTTCTTCCGCTTTTTCGGGGAGTTGCAGGTTGGGCGAGGCGACATTTTCAAGCTGGAAATCTTTATATTTCATCAGGCGCATGATCATAAAAGCATCCACCGGATCCGTCAGCAGAAGCGCTTCATAGCCATACCGCCGGATCACATCCAGGTGTGGGCTGTGCACTACCGAGCGCTCGTCATCGCCCATGATGTAATAGATGCGTTCCTGGCCTGGCTGCATGCGCCCTACATAGTCTTCAAAGGACGACCATGCCTCCGGCTGGAGTGAGCTGCGAAAGCGTAAGAGCGGGTAGAGTGCATCCGGATCGCGCTCATCCATCGCCACCCCTTGTTTTAGAAATCGCCCAAACTCGCGCCAAAACTGCTCATATTTGTCCTTATCCTCCTCGGCCAATTTCTTGAGCATATCCAGGACTTTGCCGGTCACTAGCTTTTTCAAGTTCGCCATAACCCGGTTGGATTGGATAGTTTCGCGCGAGACGTTCAATGGCAAATCTTCCGAGTCGACCACACCTTGAATAAATCCCAGATATTCTGGCAGCAGATCCTTGTTGTATTCCTGAATGAGCACCTTGCGCGCATACAGTTTTAATCCCGGCTCCCGGCGTAGGATGAACATCCCGCGCTCCGCGCTAGATGGCGTAAAGACAACTGCATACATCTGCACCGGAGCGTCCACCGCCATGTGTGCATAGACCAGAGGCGGCTCCGGGTCGAGGGTGAGCTGGTGATAGAAAGCCTCATAGGTTTCTTTCTCGACCTCCCGCGGCGATTGGCGCCAGATCGCGGTACGTTCGTTGGCAGGTTCTTTATCATCGCCGATGTAAATCGGGAAAGGAATGAAATCGGAATGCTTGCGCACAATCTCGCGCAGCCGGTAAGGTTTCAAGAATTCGTCTGCATCTTCCTTAAGCTTAAGCGTGACCGCTGTCCCACGCTCGTTTTTCTCAGCCAGCTCCACGGTGTAAGTATCGCTGCCGGTAGAGTACCAGCTAGCTGCTTGGGCGTCTGGGCGGCTTGAGCGTGAGTCGACCCGGATCCAATCCGCTACCATAAAGGCCGAATAGAAGCCCACTCCAAACTGACCGATCAGGTCCGATATTTTGCGCCCATCGGCCTGCTCACCGGCTGTCTGGGCGGCAGCGATAAAATCGCGCGCCCCAGAGCGGGCAATCGTGCCCAGGTTATCTACCATTTCTTCACTGACCATCCCTATGCCGCTGTCGCTGACGGTCAGGGTTTTCTCTTGTTCGTCCACCGTGATGCGGATCGCTAACTCTGCGCCCGGGTCAAGCACCTCACGGCCGCGTACGATCTCGAAATCCACGCGCGTTAGCGCATCAGAAGCATTGGAGATCAACTCTCGCAGGAAAATCTCCCGCTCGGAGTATAAAGAATGGATCAAAATATCTAATAATTGACGTGTTTCTGCCTTAAAGGGTATTGGATTTACTGCTTCTACCATCACAGTCTGTCCTCCATCATTGAAATATATGCATCAATTTATAACGCATTCTTGTTAGAAAAGCATAAGAGTTTCACGCATCCCAGGGGGCGATTCCACCGCCCGAATCTTGCAGCGAAGCGAGGATAGGTTGGCGCAGTTCCGGATGAATGTCAGCAATCGCGGCCAACAAGCCAAAGCAGCCAGCCATCATCATATCGCCAAACGGCGCTGCAAAATAAGGCCTTAATCTTGACCCCATCATCAGGCTGCGCCGGGGTCCAGTAATCACGACGCCATAATCTCCCACCCCAAACAATGGCAGGGGGTGCGGGTCATACACCAGAGCGCCGTGGCCATGATCGTTAAACACGTCTGCATGTTCGAGGCTGCCATCCGCCAGGGCGATCAAAAGGGCCTCCAGGCGCGCCTGATCCAAGAAACCTGTGTGATGCTCGAAGACCCCTTCGATTCCAGATGCACCCAGGCGAAATGCCAGGGTATGAAAATTTCCTACATTGGCGATCATCAACCGCTCCCGATCCGCCAGGCGCGGGTCAAAGGTCGCTCCCAATACCGCCGCCGGGGCTGTATCCATCACGACCAAATGTGTAGTTTCTAAATCCAGGTCTGGCGAGCGTCTGGCAGCTTCTGCCACCGCCTGTAGGCGGGTCATAATCAGCGGCGTTGCGTCAGCCTGAAATGCAAAGGCGCTCAGGCGGTTGGACTGGCGAATATGGCCATCCAAATAGTCGAACCGGAATTGTCGATCAGAGACGCCTCGCGGCGCGTCGCCATGGTCGAAAACGGCCACCGCTACGGCGGACAACCCGTCTAGCGTTATTCCAAAAGGGCGCAGCGCCGCCCGGATAGCGGTAAAGTCAAAGTCGGCCATTACAATCCGCCTCACAGCGTCTGGTAAGCCTCGAGCTTCATCTTCACTCACTAGAGTGATCCCCATCGATCGCACGGCCTGCAAATCATCGTCGAGGGTCTTGGCAGCGTCGGGGGTAGCAAAAACAGGCAGGCCGGCGCGTAAATGGGCCTCAACTGCCCAAGCGCTAGGCCCGCCGCCCATGATGACTCCGCTAAGTAATATCGCTTCGCCGTCGCGCGTGGCTTCTTTAACCTTTTGATGGACGATCATCGTGGGTGATGGCGCCACCAGCTTAAACCCATTTTCCAGATCCAGCCGGGAGTCGTATAGGAAAATATCTTGCGTGCCAGTCCCGATATCAACGGTAAGGATTTGCATCTTATTTACTTCTCAATCATCATTTGGATAATGCCAGTGAGACAGCCGCAGCCCAAGCCAATATTTCAAATTCGCCATTTTCCAGCGCGGTCTGTAATCCCTGGCGGGAAAGATAAACCGTTTCTTGCTCTTCTAGATCGTCCGAGGCCAGATTGCCAACCCAATGCGCCCTGCGCGCCAGATAAAGATGTCCGGTGGCCATGCCGCGATTTGGATCGACCAGATAATGACCTAATTCGATCCACTCCGCGGCCTCACAACCAGTTTCTTCCTGCAATTCGCGTTTGGCAGCCGCCAGAGGCGCTTCGCCTGCCTCTAAATAGCCGCCAACCAGAGCCAACGTTGGCCTGTGCAGGCCATATTTGATTTGTCGGAAACACAGAAATTCACCCGTTTCCATTTCAACCACCACATTCACGTAGTCAGGCGTGGTTACCCAGGGCCAATCCGGAATCACTCGCCCATCCGGCAATTCCACTTCATGGTGCTCAATAATCAACCAGGGAGACTGATCAAATATGATCTTCTTCTTGTGGGTAATCCAGGATTTCATAGGGTCAATATTCGCCTTGCAGACTAGTCGAACAAGATATCCGTATCTTCTATGTAGCTGGTGTAGCAATCGTTGCAGATAATTCTTGCGCCAGGAATCTGAATGTATTGAGGGGCGCACTCGACGCAAAAACTTCTCGCACAGCGCTCGCAAGTTTCAAATTGAGCTGCGCAATTGGAACAAAAAAGATCATCACAGCCGGCGCAAACCTGCCCTTCTCGAGTCGGAAAGTCAAGCTTACAAGCAGGACAAATTTTCGAACTCACTGGATGTACTCCGGGTAGGTTCTGGCAAGGTCCTCGAATTCGGCGCCAATTTCGTCCCAGCCGCGGCGACCAGTGGCGATTGAAACATTCAATGCTTTCAGCCGGCCAAGACACTGATCACCGCGCGCCAGGCGTTCTTCGTATTTGGACTGTTGGACGAGCCCGCCGGCGAGTGTGGCAATAAAAGCAAAGAGCGCTGCGACGCCGCACGCCAACCGCCAGCCTGGTATCCCTTCCCCTATCACCGGTCCGGCAACCGTCGTTACTCCTGCTACCAGGGTCGTAGCGGCCGAACTGCCAATGTTCGTAATGGTTAGGCGCGCATGACTGCGGCGTAGCCGGACAAGTTGTGCATCGAGGCGGGTGAGATTCTGGTTTACTCGTTCGGTCAATATCTTCTGAACATCAATTTGAGATTCTGGCATGGCTGTCACCTGAGCGCTATTTACGGTTTATGGCAAAGTTTCAGTATGGCTGCTTCCATCGCCGGGTTAATTGAAAAATTTAACTTTAAAAATTCAAGAATTGATTGCGCTGAAGCAGGGCTCAAATTATAACCCTGGATAAAACGCTCCAGCCAATCTGCATATTGCGGATAGTGCTGCTCAATTCGTCGCTCGGGAGCAAATCGGTCTTTGCTTGCGGTAGCGGGCTCAGCCAGTTGCTCAACCAGTTCAATGATACGGTCGACGGCATAGCCCTGGATGAAGCGCGCTGCCGAAAGCTTCTCGCCACGCCAGAAACGACACAGGCCGACGTACAGGTTGGTCAAGATCTCCCCCAACAGCCATTCCTGGTTGTATTCGCTCAGTTGAGGGATAGGACGACTGGGATTACGGATCGTCTCGTCGATTCCTTCTCGTTTCCACACCATCCGACCTGGGGCGTATGGAATACTGCCCAGCTCGTGCAATTCGAAAACGGCGAATTCACAAAAAATACCATCTTCGAACAAACACTTATAGCCATCCACTGTATTTCGGAAAGAATAAACCAACGGGCAGGGCGCTGCGAGCCAATTCAGGTCGTTCAAGAAATCCCATTTCCGGCCAACTTCGACGATGACAAAAAAATCCAGGTCGGAATATTCATCCAATCGTTCCAATTCATGTCCGACCGAGCCCAAAGCAAGCAACGCTAAGGCCGCCGGTCTGCCCTCGAGTGAAATGGCGATTTCATCCAGCCGTCTGAGTAGGCGTTCTCCATTATTCATGTGGTTCCGACCAGCCTGGCTGAAGATCTCGTCCACAGAAGCGGCAGATTTTTGCCTCGGGCAAGATCAATTCCGCACAGTATGGGCAGGGTACCCGGCGCAAGGCTAGTTGGTCGCGACGGCGAGATAACAACACAACAGCCAGCGCAATCAGCAAGACAAACGGCAGGCACATGAGAAGCACGATCGATAGTTCAGCGATACCAATGTTCATTAAAGTTACTCCGCAACGCGGGCTAATTTCTTGGAAGTGGTTTAATCATATCATGGCTTTTATAAGCAATGGATTTAGGGGCTATAAGCCGAAGACTGCCGCCTTTTGATTCCCTAAGTATTTCATTCCAAAACAAAAACCTTGACATTCTGCTCTCTATATCGTATAATTACGATATAGAGAGCAGACCATGGAAACAAAACTGATATCACCTGAATTAAATACCAACCAAGAACGCCTTTCAAAAATGTTCAAGGCGCTCGGGAACCCGGTCCGGTTTCAGATTATGGAAACCCTATCAGAACGCCAGACCTGCATCACAGGAGAAATCGTCGAGACTACCCTCCTGGCGCAGTCGACTGTCAGCCAACATCTCAAAGTACTCCGAGAGGCCGGGTTAATCCAGGGTGAGATTGACGGGCCTGCAACTTGTTACTGCATCGACCCGGTCGCCATCCGCTGGCTAAAAGAACAAATCGAAGGTTGGCTTCCAAATTGTTGTTCAGGAGAAAAATAACATGAGTATGACCCTTGATGCACAAGCATATTTCGATAAAGTCGCCCCTGAATGGGACAGATTACGTTCTCAGTTTTTCACAGAAGCTGTGCGCGAGGCAGCGATTAAAAAAGCCTACCTCCATTCTCAAATGGTGATCGCCGACGTTGGAGCAGGCGCCGGGTTCATGACAGCAGGGTTAGCCCCCTTAGTCAGCCATGTTCATGCAGTAGATGGCTCGGCGGCTATGTTGGAGGCGGCGCGTAAGAATCTGGTAGGTTATCCAAATGTCAGCTTTCACGAAGCCGATGGCCTGTCTCTACCTTTCGCGGACGCCAGCCTGGATGCCGTATTTGCGAATATGTATCTACACCATTGTCCTGATCCACTGGCCGCCATCCGCGAGATGGCGCGCGTCTTGCGTCCAGCAGGCAGGTTAGTCATCACAGACATGGATACTCATCGCTATGCCTGGTTGAAGGACGAAATGGCTGACGTATGGATGGGTTTCGAGCGCTCACAGGTACGCGCCTGGTTCAAAGAAGCGGACCTGGTTAATATCGTAGTGGATTGTACGGGTGAATCTTGCTGCACGGAAAGCCAGGATTCGGCGGTTGATGAAAATGACCAAAAGGCTGTAATCAGCATATTTGTCGCCAGCGGCACGCGCCGCGTCCAAGGCGCCCAGGCGGCTGTCCAGGCTGAATACAGCGCTCATGCAGAAGGGATCGCTGCCTGCGGTTGCAATACAGAGCCTGTGGCGGATAATGCTTGCTGTGGGCCAACCACAATCTCTTTGGATGAAATCAGCGAAACAAGTATGAATTGGGCTGCCGGTTATTCGCCAAGTGAGCAAGCCGGAGTGCCTTTAGATGCAGTAGAACTATCCCTGGGATGCGGGAACCCCACCGCCCTGGCAAACCTCAAGCCTGGCGAGAGCGTTCTGGATATCGGCAGCGGCGGCGGGATCGATGTATTCCTGGCGGCGCGCCAGGTTGGCCCGACAGGCAGAGTGATTGGCGTCGACATGACCCCTGCTATGCTAGAACGCGCCAGGCGCTCAGCCCAAAAGGCCGGCCTGAACCAGGTGGAGTTCCGCCAGGGATTTGCAGAAAATCTGCCGGTGGATGACGCATCGATCGATGTGATCCTTTCGAACTGCGTGATCAACCTGACCGAAGATAAGGGGAAAGTATTCCAGGAGGCCTGGCGAGTGCTCAAACCCGGAGGGCGGCTTGAGATTAGCGATACAGTCTTTGCGGGTCCGATCCCGGCCGGGCTGCGTGAGTCCCTGGATCAATGGGCTGGCTGCATCACCGGCGCGCTGCCCGAAGCAGAATACCTGGATTTGATCGCCCAGGCCGGCTTTAAAAACATTACCAGGCGTCGCAGCGCCAGCGCAGGGGTATTCGATAACGTGCCAATTTACAGCATTATCGTTTCAGCGCACAAGTGATTTTTGAAGGCCTGTTGTAACCTCTCTACTTAAGGTATACTGGAAATATAGCTTTCACGCAGGATATATTAGGGGCATCAGTGGTCAGCGTAGTCGCCCCCTGATGCCCCTAAATCCTTTTGATCAGAAAACCCTGATTTCCAGACCGAGGTAACCCATGTCTCTCCAAGACGAACAGAAACAATGGGAAGAACGTACTCTTGAACCGCTGCTCAAGCGCTTCCCGGAGCGCAAATCCGAGTTTCGCACCTCTTCCGGGATTCCCCTGCCGCGCCTGCTAATTCCATCTAGCCCAGACCCAACAGCGCCAAAGCGGCCGGGATTTCCTGGAGAGAGGCGGCAATTTGGTAATGTATCTTTAGTTCAGGAAAAACAAAAAATGACTTGATCATCCTGTAGAATGAGTTTGCCGACACCAAACGA
>JAYRNN010000038.1:0-15106 GCA_041912175.1 Anaerolineales bacterium
AAAAAAAAAAACAAAAAACTGGCGGTTATCCAGCCGCCAGTTTTTGCATCTTCTGGATCGATGCAGCCCATGGGCGACGAGCCTGTTTTGGCAAATAGGAAAGATGGGCCAGGAGGGGGTAAAGAAACCATAAATAATGGAGAGGTCATATGAGGTTGGTGACAGATGACGGTTGACAGAAGGGGCAGGAGGGAGAATAATGGAGAGTTGATTTGCTTCTCCACAAAAAATCGGGTATAGTGATAAACAAACATCTGGTTTTTGGATCATTCGACGACTAACCTGTATAGCCATGCCACTTCAACCCTCTTCTTCCGGCATTCGTGACAATCGACCCGAGCGCGGCAGCGTAGCGGACTATTTATGCGAGAAAATTCGAGAAGGTTCGATACTATCGATCGTTTCTGCATATTTCACCATTTATGCCTATGCCGGGCTCAAAGACAAGCTAGACCAGATTGAAAGGTTGCATTTTCTCTTTGGCGAACCACGCTTTGTGAAGTCTTTAGACCCGGACAAGACTGACAAGAAAGCCTATCGCATCGAAGATGACGGCTTACACCTGAGAAACCGGCTGGAGCAGCGGCGGGCGGCAAAAGAGTGCGCCGAGTGGATCCAACACAAGGTGGATATTCGCTCGGTGCGCCAGGCGAACCTGCTGCACGGCAAGATGTACCACATCGCCAATGGCGAGGTTGAAGAAGCCATCCTGGGCAGCTCGAATTTCACAGTTAACGGCCTGGGAATGGCGGCAGCGGGGAATAACATCGAGCTCAACCTGATCGTGGATAGCAACCGCGACCGGCAGGATTTGAAAGCCTGGTTCGACAGCCTGTGGGATGACGAGAAGCTGGTCGAAGATGTTAAAGAGGAGGTATTGACCTACCTGGCGCAGCTTTACCAGGACAATACGCCCGAGTTCATCTATTACAAAACGCTATTCCACATCTTCGAAGAATACCTTTCCGATCAAGCGCGCGGCGGGCTGGCGGATATCCAAAAGCAGGTGGTGGATACGGAGATTTGGAAAGCGCTGTTCGAGTTTCAGAAGGACGGCGTCAAAGGGGCAATCAATAAAATCCAAAACTACAGCGGCTGTATCCTGGCTGATAGCGTCGGTTTGGGTAAAACCTTCGAAGCCTTGGCGATCATCAAGTATTTCGAGCTGCGCAACGACCGCGTGCTGGTGCTTTGCCCGAAGAAACTGCGCGAGAACTGGACGGTCTACCAGGCGCAGAACAACAGCGAGCTCAACCCATTTTTGCGCGACCGTTTCAACTATACGGTGCTGTGCCACACGGATCTGAGCCGGGAGGGCGGTTATTCGGGCGACATCGACCTGGCGAACGTCAACTGGGGCAACTATGACCTGGTGGTGATCGACGAGTCGCATAACTTCCGCAATAATACGCCGGGGAAGAAGGATGAAAACGGCGTCGTCATCCGCAAGAGCCGCTACGAGCGCCTGATGGAAGATATCATCCAGTCAGGCGTCAAAACCAAGGTGCTGCTGCTCTCGGCGACGCCGGTCAACAATGACCTGAAAGACCTGCGCAATCAAATTTACTTTATCACCGAAAACCAGGACGACGCCCTGCGCGAGTCGCTCGGGATTGCGGCGATCCAGGACACCTTACGTGGGGCGCAAATCACTTTCAATGATTGGGCGAAGAAAAGCAAAGAACGGAAAACCAGTGAGCTGCTGGACCGCTTGAGCTCCGGTTTCTTCAAGCTGCTGGATGGGCTGACCATCGCGCGCTCACGCCGGCACGTTCAAAAATACTATAAAGACACGGTGGCGCAATTGGGCGGCTTTCCGGAGCGGATGAAACCGGTATCGGTCTATCCGGCAATTGATTTGAACGGCGAGTTTTTATCCTACGACCGGTTGAACGATGAAATCGAACGCTACCAGTTGTCCTTGTTCAACCCATCGAAATACGTCAAGCCCGAATACCGGTCGCTCTACGAGCGAGAAAAAGTCACCCAATTCACCCAGGCAACGCGCGAGAATTACCTGATCGGGATGATGAAGGTCAATTTCCTGAAACGACTGGAGAGCTCGGTTCACTCATTCGACTTAACCCTGAAGCGCACAGTAGGTAAAATCGATGACTTGAAAAAGCGTATTCAGCAGTTCAAACAATTCCAGGCCGAGAACCCGGAGATCAACTGGGACGATTTGCAGGTCGTCGATCCGGACGACGAAGAACTGCAGGATGCTTTCGAAGTGAGCAAGGCGCGCTTCAAGATGGCGCACATGGATTTAGATGCCTGGTTGAAGAACCTGACCGAGGATCGTGAGCAACTCCATCTTCTTGAGCTTGCAGCACACGAAGTAAACCAAGAGCGGGATGCAAAGTTAGCCGAGCTTAAAAAGCTGATTTTTGAGAAGGTCAAACACCCGACAGCAGACAAACAAAGAAATCCCAATCGTAAGGTGTTGGTGTTTACGGCGTTTGCAGATACGGCGGCCTACCTGTATGAGGCCATCAAAGATTGGGCGCGGCAGGAGTTGGGCATCCACGTCGCGCTGGTGTCGGGCGGCGCGGTGGAAAACAGAACCACCTTTGGCAGAAATGACTTCAACCAGATCCTGATCAACTTCTCGCCCAATTCAAAAAAGCGCGCCAAGATGAAAACCATGCCCCAAGAGGGGGAGATCGACCTGCTGATCGCCACGGACTGCATCTCCGAAGGGCAAAACCTGCAGGACTGCGATTACCTGGTCAATTACGATATCCACTGGAACCCGGTGCGGGTGATCCAGCGCTTCGGGCGCATCGACCGCATCGGCAGCATCAATCCCCGAGTGGCGCTGGTCAACTTCTGGCCAACACAGGATCTGGATAAATACATCACCCTCAAGACACGCGTAGAAGCGCGCATGGCGCTGGTCGATCTGTCCGCTACAGCGGATGATAATTTGCTCAATACGGAAGAAATCGAGGACTTAATCACGGAAGACCTGCGCTATCGCGACCGGCAGTTGAAACGGTTACGGGAAGAGGTGCTCGACCTGGAAGATTTCAGCGAAAGCGTTACCCTGACCGATTTCACCCTGGACGATTTTCGAGCCGACCTGAGCCGGTATATCGAAGCCAATCGCAAACTGCTGCAAGAGGCGCCGTTGGGGCTGTATACCGTCGTCCCAACCGACCCACAATATACCGTGATCCGTCCGGGGGTGGTGTTTTGCCTGAAATTCAAGGGGGAGGCGGCGCCAGGAAACACGGTAAACCCACTCCAACCGCATTTTCTGGTCTACATTTTAGATGACGGCGTGATGCGTTTTAACTTCACCCATCCCAAGCAGATTTTAGAGATCCTGCGCGGCTTGTGCGCCGGCAAGACCCAGGCTTACGAGGAACTGTGCCGGACGTTCGACCAGCAAACGCAGCAAGGCGCGGACACGACCTTCTATAATGGTTTGCTGGCCAAAGCGGTGAAGGCGATTGAAGGCAGTTTCCGCAAGCGGGTACTGGGCGCTTTCGCCAATGACCGTAACGCGATTCTACCCACAAAGGCGCAGCAGGTGACGGAACAAACCGATTTCGAGTTAATCACCTGGCTGGTGATCCGATGAACCGACAAAATATCCAGGAAAAAATCAAACAGGCGCTGGTAGGGTTCCGCGGGGGAGACCTGGAAGCCAATGCGTTCACCCTGTTTGAAACCCTGGGCTATCGCAGCAGCCGGAGAATGGAAGGCCTGGCGTTAACCGCCGAAAACCTGGCTGAGTCTTTCGATTGCTCGGTTAACCCTCGCCCCGAAAAAGCGCTTAGCGCAGAGTGGAAATCGATTCATTTTCTCTTCCAACTGACTGATGACGAAATCAATGCTGCCGGTCTCGAACCTCAGTTGCACATGGTTTTCGACAGCGCTGCCAGGGTGGACCCAACGATCTACCGCTCTTATCTCTTTTTTGCAATTGCGTTACAGGGGTCGGCTTACACGCGCGGGCAGTTGGCGGGCATCACGCGTGAAATCAACCGGCTGTTCTCTGTCCCGGTGATGGTATTATTCCAGCACGGATCAACTTTGACCCTGGCGATCATCCACCGCCGCCCGCACAAGCGCGAAACCGAGAAAGACGTGCTCGAAAAGGTCACGCTGATCAAAGACATCCGCCTGGACAACCCGCACCGCGCCCACCTGGAAATCCTGGCCGACCTGGCCCTGCCGGAGCTGTATGAACGCCAGCGCTTCACCAATTTCCTGGAACTGCACCAGGCCTGGCAGGATACGCTCAATATCTCCTTGCTGAACAAACGTTTCTATACCGAGCTGGCCAACTGGTATTTCTGGGCGGTCAAACAGGTGGCTTTTCCGCCTGGCCCCGGGGAAGACGAACCCAACCGCAACGCGGTGAGTGTAATTCGCCTGATCACACGCCTGATTTTCGTTTGGTTCATCAAAGAAAAGGGGCTGGTCCCAGAAACGCTGTTCGATCACCGAAAATTAGGCGAGCTCCTGACGTTTTCGGACCCGCAAGACAGCACGTATTACAAAGCGATCCTGCAAAACCTGTTCTTTGCCACGCTGAACATCGAAATGGGCAGCGGGCGGCGGTTTCGCGGTAAAAACCAGTCCGGCGGGATGGACGCCCATCATGGGATCAGCACAGTGTACCGCTACGAAGGTTATTTCAAAGACCCGCAAGCGGGGCTGGCGCTGTTTGCGGATATCCCATTTCTGAACGGCGGCCTGTTCGAGTGCCTGGATAAAGAAATCGAGAAAGACGGCAAGCGCGAAATCCAACGCGTTGACGGCTTTTCCGACCGCAGCGATAACCCGCTGCGCGTGCCAGATGCGCTGTTCTTCGGCGAGCGGCATCGCGAAGACCTGAGTTACGCCTTTGGCGATCCACGCCATGATCGCGAAGAAGTACGCGGGCTGATCAACATTTTAAGCAGCTACAAGTTCACCATCGAGGAAAACACGCCGATCGAAGAAGAAATCGCCCTCGACCCGGAACTGTTGGGCAAGGTTTTCGAGAATCTGCTGGCCTCCTACAATCCGGAAACCGGGGCGACGGCGCGCAAACAGACCGGCTCGTTTTACACGCCGCGCGAGATCGTCAACTACATGGTAGACGAAGCCCTGGTGGCCTACCTGGAGACCGCGCTGGCGCCGGAGATTGCTTCGCAAAGTTCGCTAATGACAGACCGAGTAAGGGATTTGCTTTCTTATAACGACGCCCCACATGGGTTCAACGAAGATGAGACCACTGATCTGATTTCGGCGATCGACCGGATCAAAACGCTCGATCCGGCGTGCGGCTCCGGCGCGTTTCCGATGGGGGTGCTGCACAAGCTGGTCTTTATCCTCAACAAGCTCGATCCTGGCAACCAGCGCTGGAAGGAAAAGCAGATCGCCAAAGCGGCTGAAATTCCCGACCCGGCGGTGCGCCAGAAGGTGATGGCAGACATCGAGCAGGCCTTCAGCGGCAACGAGCTGGATTACGGGCGCAAGCTGTACCTGATCGAAAACTGCATCTATGGCGTGGACATCCAGCCGATCGCGGTGCAGATCGCCAAGCTGCGCTTTTTCATTGCCCTGGTGGTCGAGCAGAGGGTCGATCCTGGTAAAGAAAACCTGGGCATCCGGCCGCTGCCGAACCTGGAAACGAAATTCGTGGCAGCCAATACCCTGATCGGGATTGAACGCCCCCAGCAAATGACCCTGCGCAACCCAGAAATCGACCGGAAAGAAAAACTGCTGGCCGAAGTGCGCAGCGCGCTGTTCACCGCCCGCACGCCGGCCACCAAACGCAAGTATCGCGAAAAAGATGCTCAACTGCGCGGCGAGCTGGCAGAGCTATTGAAAAAAGACGGCTGGGGCAGCATTGCGGCAGCCCAACTGGCCGGCTGGGATCCGTACGACCAGAATGCCAGCGCCCCGTTTTTCGATCCGGAGTGGATGTTTGGGATTGTAGATGGCTTTGATGTGATTATAGGCAATCCACCATACATAACCATTAGATCGCAAGATGAGTACCTGAAACACTATATTCGATACAACTATTCATATTCAAAAGGTGCAGATATCTACGTGGCTTTCATCGAAAATTCCTTGAATAAATTAAGGAAGTTGGGAACACTAACCTTTATTGTTCCCAATAAATTTTTCGGTGCAGACTATGGTGGTGCCATCAGAAAATATCTGCAATCAGGAAATGCAGCGATTGGTAGTATTTGGGACTTAAAGGACGAAAAGGTTTTTGAGAGTGCTTTAATTTCCACAGTTGTTGTAGTCATTCATAAAGGCAGCTATGAAAAACCCGTTAAGTTGTTGCAGGGAGACGCAGTAATTGAGTTACCAACATTGTTCGATGCGGATGGAAAAATTCAAATCGAGCAAAATGAGACGGGAAAGCCCATTGTTGAGAAAATTTACTCACATTCGAAGTTAGAAGAACTTGCAGATATTCGAACTGGCATAATGGGCTTTGAATATTGGAAAATGGAAGAAATTGTTGAAGACGGGGAACCATTTAAAAACTTCGTCAAACTTTACACCAATGGCAATTTTGGTAAATATACTTCTACATGGGGAAAACAACCCGTAGATCTTTATAAAAACAAATATTTGAAACCCATAATAAAACTTGACAGACATTTTCTTAGTCAAAATACCATTGATCTCTTTCAGACCAAGCCAAAAATAATTGTTAGAGGCGTCTCTAGAAGACTTGCAGGAATAATCGATTTTGAGGGATCAGGTTTATTGGTTGCAGTCCATTCGATAATTCCTAAACAAGTAA
Organism: Anaerolineales bacterium; assembly: GCA_041912175.1. Classification (GTDB taxonomy): domain Bacteria; phylum Chloroflexota; class Anaerolineae; order Anaerolineales; family UBA4823; genus CAZAGA01. The sequence goes on from JAYRNN010000038.1 coordinate 6,767, forward strand.
GTTGGCAATACATTCTTGGTTTATTAAATTCAAATTTACTTAATTGGTATCATCTTCATACGCAGTATTCAATAAGAATTCCTCAAGGTTCATTGAAATACCCGATCAGCTTTTTCAAAAAGCTTCCAATACCGATGCCGAATGAAAAAATGTCGTATTGTGTGGTTAATATTGAAAATTTGGTGAATAAAGTAATGGCCTTATCAGAAACAGACCCTACAACTGATATCTCAACATTAGAAGCTGAAATTGACCGACAGGTTTATACACTGTATGAACTAACGGAAGAACAGATCGCGGTGGTCGAGGGAAGGCGGTGAAGTATACGATATGACCGATATTTATCACATCACGTCCATCGCCAACCTGCCAAACATCCTGAATGATGGAGGATTGTGGAGCGACCAAATCGTCATGCAGCGCAGCCTGGCGCACGTCAGCATTGCCCACCAGCACATCAAAGAGCGCCGCGCTCAGAAACGGGTACCCTGCGCTCCCGGCGGGTGTGTTGCAGATTATGTACCCTTCTACTTCGCGCCGCGGTCGCCGATGCTTTACGTCATTAATCGAGGCGGCGTGGAAGGCTATCGAGAAGGCCAGCGCCCAATCTTACACCTGGTTTCAACGGTCGAAGCTGTGCAATCCGCCAAGCTGCTATTTACCTTTACCGATGGACACGCAGTGATGGATATCAGCCGTTTCTTTACCGATATGAACGACCTGGCTGTGATCGACTGGAACCTGATGCGCTCGCGCTATTGGGCGGACACCCTGGAAGACGGCGATCGGGAACGCCGGCGGCAGGCAGAGTTCCTGGTCTATCAATTTTTCCCGTTTGCCCTGGTGCAGACCATTGGCGTTATCAACCTGGCTATGGCGCAACAAGTCAACGAGCTGATCGAGTCATTGGCCGTAAGACCAAGGATCCAGGTGACGCCAGCGTGGTATTATTAATATCGGAGGCGGCCATGATTAGCCATAAAAACGGCAACCTTTTACAAGCAGACGTGGAGGCGCTGGTCAACACGGTCAACACTGCCGGAGTCATGGGCAAGGGGATCGCCTTGCAGTTCAAACAGGCGTTCCCTGAAAACTTTGCCGCCTACGAAAAAGCTGCGAAACGAGGGGAAATCGTACCGGGTCAAATGTTCGTTTTCGAAACCGGGCAATTCACGAATCCACGCTTCATCATCAATTTTCCTACCAAGCGCCACTGGCGAGAAAAGGCGCGGATGGCTGATATTGAAGCCGGTCTTAAAGATCTGATCCGGGTGATTGGTGAAAAAAATATCCGTTCCATCGCCATTCCACCGTTGGGCTGCGGTTTCGGCGGCCTGGATTGGGAGGAGGTTCGCCCGTTAATTTTGGCAGCATTGGAAAAAACGCCCGAGGTGGACGCCTGGGTCTTCCCGCCCAGCGGAACACCATTTCCTGAAAAAATGCCAGTTGCAACCAGGAAACCACAGCTTACGTTAGGGCGCGCTGCCTTGATCGAGTTAATCTACAAGTACGCGTTGCCTGGTTACCGCTTAACCCAGTTGGAAATCCAAAAATTGGGCTATTTCCTGCAAATGGCAGGCGAGCCGTTACGCTTAAATTATGTCAAACAACAATATGGCCCGTATGCTGAAAACCTGAACTTCGTGCTACAGCGGCTGGAAGGTCACTACCTGCGGGGTTATGGCGCACGCGCCGGCGGATCGTCCATCTTCCTGCTGCCTGGGGCAACCATAGAAGCTGAAGCCTTTTTATCAGCCTATCCGGAAACCCGTGCACGCCTGGAGCGGGTCTCGAATGTTATTCAGGGCTTTGAAACTCCGTACGGGATGGAGCTATTGGCCACCATGCTGTGGTTGTCACAAGAAGATCCAACTGTAAAGTTGGATTCCCAGGCCGCTGTAAGCGGTTTTGCAACCTGGAATAAACGAAAGCGCGAGCATTTCCGGCCTGAACACATTCAAATTGCCTGGGAACGATTGCACGAGCAAGGGTGGATGTAAATTTTCAGCAATTTCACCATGCCATGATCGGCGTATATGAAAACGCCAGAGAGCACGATTATTTCGCGACCATCTTCAAGCGTATGATCGACCAATACGGCGGTCTGGTGGCAGCAAAGCGATCGCTGTTTCCCGAAACTGAGATTGCTAAGGCGGACCGACGGCTGGAGGGATTAGGATATTTCAAATGACTGCAGTACAACCCTTTGTAAATCTTCAATACGCAAGGATTCTGGTTATCGGCCATGACCCCCGCCTGCAAAATAGCCGGGCCGAGGCAGAAACGGTTTTCTTTCTCGATTACTTGACTCGCCCACGACCAGGGCAAGCCAGCGAGACGCGAGAGTATGACCTGGCGAAGGCCTGATTGATTACATATCTGATCTGACGGGGAGAGGAGTTCCGCTTCAATCCTTATATGTCACCAACCTGTGCAATCAGTTTATAGAATAGACTCATGGTCATGGGACGGTGTTAATTCCGGATGACCTGGCTGAACAAGGCGCACAAGAAGTTTTTACCTCTATCCGCCGAAGAAGAATTTTCTGCGCGCCGAGAATTTATGTCCGATTTACCTTGTGCGCAACTTACCGCCCAAGGTTGGAGTGATTGCGTAAAATTTTTTCACAAGGCTTAATATCTTATCGATTTATTTGTGCTTGAACCAATTATCTTCTAGCGATATGCAACTGGAAGGAGAAAGTTAACAATGGCTGACAAAATAATCTGGGGCGTTCATGCGGGAAAAACTGGTGAAGCTGAAAGTTTGTTCTTGAAAGAGAAGGTGATTGCCCTGGGATGGGAGGACTTTGGCACATTTAACGGTTTAAAGACACGTGAAGATTTTAAAGTGAAATATGCACAGGTTTATCCGGATGTTTCACAACAATCGGTGGCGACAAGCGCAGGCCAACTATTTCGCTTCGTCCATGAAGTGAAAGTGGGCGATATCGTTGTGTTCCCCGCTAAAAAAGATCGGCATATCCATATCGGCGAAATCGTTGGCGCATATGTCTACCGTCCAGAAATTGACAAAATGTACCCTAACCAGAGAGCAGTTAAATGGCTAGCGCAAATCCCACGAACACGACTGTCTCAAGGCGCTTTATATGAATTAGGCTCGGCAATGTCTTTATTTCAAGTCCGCAACTATGCAGATGAAATCACCTCCATTCTGGAGGGAACTCCTATGACAATCGAGCTAAAAGACGATACTGTTTCGCTTGTGGCAGAGGACATCGAAGATCAGACAAGAGATTTTGTTCTCAAACAGCTTGAAAGAAACCTGAAAGGACTTCCACTAGAAGAATTCGTCCAGCACCTGCTCCAGAATATGGGTTACCGCGCCCGTTTAGCTCGAGCCAATGAGCCGAGCGTCGATATTATCGCACATAAAGACGAGCTGGGTTTTGAACCGCCAATTATTAAAGTGCAGGTCAAAAGTTCGCCGGGAAAGATTAGCGATCGCGATGTATCAGCATTGTATGGAAAAGTTGGACCAAATGAATTTGGACTACTGGTCACCTTAGGGGAATTCACTCCACCAGCCTGGCAGTTTGCTGGTTCAAAGAGCAACCTGCGTTTAATCGACGGGACTGAGTTAGTCAATTTAATCCTGGAACATTACGATGATTTTGATCCCAAGTATAAGGGCATCATTCCCTTGAAAAAAGCGTATATTCCACAAGCATTGGAAGGAATGTGATCATGTTTAATATCGTTGGAAAAGGAAAAGAATCATGAAAATCCTCATCCGCAGTCAAAAAGACAACGAATGGCGCCTGGTGGAATCGGCAGCCTATGGCAACGAAACCGCCCTACAGAACCTCCTCGCGGAGTCGCCGGGCCTGATCTCGATCGATGAAGTGCGCCCGGACGCCAGCCCGCTGGTGTTTGCGGTGCGTGAGTTCTCGCTCCCGATCGGGTCGATCGACCTGCTGGCCTTCACCGCCGGCGGCGATATGGCAGTCATCGAGTGCAAGCTGGCCGCCAACCCGGAGGTCAAGCGCAAGGTGATCGGGCAGGTGCTGGAATACGGGGCCGGCTTGTGGGAGATGAGCTACGCCGAGCTGGACGAGGCGATCCGCATGCGCCTGGGGGATAACCTGGCCGAGCTGGTGAAAAAAACGGCTAACGACCCGGCGTGGGATGAGGAGCGTTTTCGGGGCAATGTGGCCGCCGGGCTGGCTAATGGTAATTTTATGCTGATCATCGTGGTGGATGAGATCAACGACGAGCTGGCGCGGATCGTACGATTTATAAATGTGTGCGGCAGCCCGAGCTTCGAGTTTGCCGCGCTGGAAATGCGCCGCTTCCAGGCGGAAAACGCCGAAATGCTGGTTCCAAGGGTGTTTGGCCCGGCGCAGACGCCAAAAAAGCCTGGCGCTGGAGTGCGGAATAAGTGGGACGAGGCAACTTTCTTCGAGGAGCTGAGGAGGCGACAGGGGGATGAGGTCGTTCAGGTGGCGCGGCGAATCTTCGATTGGGCGAACGAAAAAACTCAGGTTTGGTTTGGCGAAGGGACGCGCAGCGGCTCGTTTGTACCAAGGATATTCCATAAAGATTGGAAACACCAGCTATTTGCCGTATATACATATGGCGCGTTGGAGGTCTATTTTCAAACTTATAGCGTTAAACCGCCCTTCGATGTAGAAGAGAAACGGCGCGAGCTGCTGAATAAATTGAACCAGATCAAGGGAGTGAATATCCCTGCCGATGCGATTGCGCGGCGACCGAGCATCAGCCTGGCGGACCTGGCAAAGTATGGGACGGTGGAACAATTCCTGGCGGTGTACGAATGGGTGGTAGAAGAGATACAGGCAGCATGACGACCCTCTCACAGATCTGAAGCAATCCCAAATTGGGATATCTTATTGACAAATTCCCGTTTTGGGATATAATTTTGGGGAGTATATGCATATCATCAGCCGGAAAACACTGAACGAATTCTGGATCACCCATCCCGATGTCGAAGAAGCTCTACTGGCGTGGTATCGGGAGGCCAGGACTGCTCACTGGAAGACGCCGAAGGATATTGGCACTCGTTATCGCAGCGCAGATTTCCTGGTCGGTAACCGGGTCGTCTTCAACATCAAAGGCAACCAATACCGGCTGGTAGTCAAAATCAATTACGAATCTGGAACAGTTTTTATCCGTTTTATCGGCAGCCATGCCGATTATGACCGGATCGATGTGGAGCGTGTGTGATGAATGCCAGGATTATCAAGACAGAAATGGACTATCAGGCGGCGCTGGAACGCGTTGACCAGTTGATGGATGCCCAATCCGGCTCAGCAGATTTCGACGAGCTGGAGCTGCTTACTTTGTTAATCGAAAAATATGAGGACGAGCATTACCCGATCGACTTTCCGGACCCGGTTGAGGCAATCAAGTTTCGCATGGATCAGCAAGGGTTATCTGCCAGGGACATGATTCCATACCTGGGCAGCCAGAGTAAAGTATCCGAGGTGTTGAACCATAAGCGCCCGCTCAGCCTGGCGATGATCCGGGCCTTGAGCCAGGGTCTGGGCATTCCGGTCGAGGCGCTGGTGCGGCGATCGGACAAAGAACTCGTAACCGCGCGGGACTGATCGTCGCGAGGATAAATGAGAGTCAAGCTGACAGCTTGACCTACCGCCAGGAACGCCGCTTCAACATCCTCCGCAGCGGCGCCCGCGTGGGTTGCAGGGTTGGCTTCAAGCGCGCAAGAGGTCTCTCACACTGGCGGCGACATCGCGCTCGCACAAGAGCGTCACCACGTCGCCCGGCCAGACCTCGGTATCCCCATGCGGGATGATCGTTTCTTCTTCACGGCGAATCGAGACCAAGACCGCCGCGCGGGGGATGGCAAGCTCGGCAATCGTTTTTCCAACGGAGCGCGCATCGGTCGGGATGAATACCTCGATAAATTGGGGGCCAGTTTTTCCGTTTCCCGGCAGGGGCGGGGCGCCTTCGCTCATGCGGGTATCGACTTCGGCGGTCAGTTGCTCGAATACGTCTTCTGAGATGACTCCATCCCGGCGTAAGCTGAGCAGGGCGCCGCGTTGGGCGCGGTTCAGCTCACGCCAGCCGGTATCCAACTCCTCGGCCTCCAACTCCGGATCGGTTAACAACATCTCGCGCACTGCGATGGCCAGGGAAGCGGCATTTTGGGTCACGTATGCTTTGAGTCTTTCCCAGGTGTGAGCAGATAGAAAGCCTTCTTCGTGCAGGCGATCCAGGCGGTTGTCGGCAGAGCGCAGGGCGGTGAGGCGGGCGTGGCTGAGCTCATAATCGACCTGCGCCTGGCTGCGGGTGATGATTTTCAGGCGGCGGATGAGCGGGCTCATCGTGGTGCTCTGCACCAGCAGGGTGAACAAAACGACGCCAAATGTCATCACGCGCAGCAGCTCGCGGTCGCTGCCCAGGCTGGCCGGCAGGCTGAGCGCCAATGCCAGGCAGACCGCGCCGCGCAGGCCGCCCCAGTTGAGCACATGCTGCCACTTGAACGGGATTGGCTCGCCCATGCGCCCGACGATCCAGCTCATCCCATACACGACGATGAAACGGGCGATTAAAACGGCCAGGATTGCCCACAGCACCGGCTGCCAGTTGGCCAGTAGAACCGGGACATTGATCTCGAGGCCGATCATCAGGAACACCAACGAGTTCACCAGGAAAGCCACATATTCCCAGAAGTTGAACAAAACGATGCGCGTGGTCGGGCTCATCCCCTTGGGCCCGAGGTTGCCATTGATCAAACCCGCGGCGACGACCGCCAACACCCCGCTAAAATGGAGCTGCTCGGCGATCAGATAGGAGCCAAAGGCCAGGACGGTGGTTAAGGTGGTCTCGATGAGGTAATCATCGACGCGAATGATCATCTGCGAGATCAGCCAGCCGGAGACCAACCCGACCACGATTCCACCCACGGCTACGAGCAGAAATTTGCCAATACTGGCCGGCAGGCTGAACTGCCCGGTCAGGGCGACCACCAGCATCAGGTTGAACAGGACGATGGCAGTGCCGTCATTGAACAGGCTTTCCCCTTCGATGATCACTGCCAGGCGTTTGGGGACGCCCAGGGCGCGGAACAGCGACACCACCGCCACCGGGTCGGTGGCGGCGATCAGCGCTCCGAACACCAGGGCGACGCCGATGGTCAGGGTTGTCCCGGCCGCCACCACGCCGCTGACGATCAGGGTGGTCAGGATCACCCCAGGGATGGCTAACATCAGGATGGCGGTGAGATTGCGCTGCAGATCGCGCAGGTTGAGATGGAAGGCGGCCTCGAATACCAGCGGCGGGACGAATAAGGCCAGGATCAGCTCGGGGGTCAGCTCGAAAAATACGGCCGATTGGAAGGTGATCAGCAGGCCAACCACCACCAGCGCCACGGTGTATGGGACCTTCAAGCGTCGAACGCCGATGGCCACCAGGGAGGCGATCAAGAGCAATTCGATGATTAAGGTTTCGGTGGTCAGGAATTGGTTCATTGGATTTCGCCTCCCTAAGATATTACCCCAAAACGTTTTACGCGGCAAGAAAAAATAACGCCATCTCCGCTTATTTGGTCATTACGAACGATCTTTGCGAAGCGATCTCGTTTTGCGTGGTCCGCATAGCGAGCTCAGCTTTTAGCAATCTTCTCCCGAAATCAGCAGATTCAGACCCCGCCAATTGGGGTTGTGATTAAGGCGTGTTTCCGGGCAGCCCGGTTGCCTCGAGATCCTCAGCCAGGGTAAAGGAGCGTGCGAGATGGACTATGGTGAGGTTTTTGGGGCGCGACTGGAAAATCATCTGGCGCTTTATAGAAAATCTAGTGTGTTGAAAAATCAGCTTCGCCGATTTTTCAACACACTAAGAACTTTTAAGTCAGCCCCCTGTATAGGTGGCGATTACTTCACGACGGTAATGCTCGTCCCGTTGCTGTCGCCATCCGGGTCGCTGTTGTTGGCTGAGTCGTAGACGTAACCGGTAGCAGTGAGGTTGGTGACGGTGTAGGTGACGCTGGTAACGGTGGACTTCAAGGTGGTACTCACACTGCACGTACCAGCCATGCCGGTGGTACAGGAGACGGCGGTGGTGTTGAACTTACCATCCACTTTGGCGCCAGAAACTGCCGCACCGTTGGCATCTTTGACTGTGATGGTGACAGTTACAGTCCATTTGGTCTTGGCGCTCGTTTTCACTGCATCCAGGTCCTTGACTGACATGGTCGCGGTTGTGCTGCTGCTGACAGTCACGCTTTGGCTGGCTGTATTGGTCGCGCCTTGATTATCCGTGACAGTCAAGCTGACCGAGTACGTTCCGGCTGCGGCATAGGTGTGGGCCGGGTTCTGCGAGGTTGAGGTAGACCCAT
>JAYRNN010000039.1:0-51747 GCA_041912175.1 Anaerolineales bacterium
ATGGAAGGTGAATCTCAAAGAAAATTGCGCTCACCCCTTCGCATGTCGTCCACTTGATTTTATAATTCCCTCACCAGCGCTCGCACCTTCCCACTGGACGACATGCAGCGGATTCACTGGTCGATTTCATCGGAATACGCAATGAATTTCACCGTCTAACATTTTTGGGAATTGAGATTTGATGAACACTTGAAAAGGATTAATATGAGTCCTGACAACCCGTTGGATTTGATAAAGCACATAATATTTGAAAGGATGAAAGTAGATAATCATTCCGTCTGGTAGCGGGCTAAGCGACCGTACAGATTCCTCCAAATCAGGTTGGGGGAGACCAAGGTGTCTGTCATCTGAATAATAAAAAACACCCTTATCTTCGTTAATTAAATTAATCTCGGCCATTTTCGTATCTGTCTGGCTTGTGATTAAATCCGCTCTTAGCCAACCAAGTTGCCAGAGTTGTGTTATATGATCAGCCCAGAATATTATAGAACGATCTTTACAAAAGAAATACAGGCGATCCGGATTAAGAAAATCCATCTGCCATAAATCGAAATGATCTATAATCCAATGAGTTAATGAGTTTGGATTTATTAACACCCTAAGAACTCCGATTACAAATGAATTGTCTTCTATACAGATAAAACCATTGGTTAGGCTATGGCCCTCGCATTTATGCGTCTACTTCTTCTATCTCGCCTTGAGGCACAAAGTACGTTAGATGGTACATTGCCATTACTCCTCCTGATGTTGAACGACATGTGAGCGCTCGATTGCCCACCCGTTTCTTTCCCATTCCAACAAGAATTCATGTACAAGGTTTTGGTAAACGGGTAAATGTCTTGCCACGTTTCTTATGGTCTCAATATCAACCCTAAAAAAACCATGCGAAAAGCCATTACGAAAATCGTGGAACTCGTTCACAGTTGCAGGGTTACCAGGAATGATATGCCAGTTTTCCGATGAACCCCATAATTGATCAAAACAGTCACAAATCTGGTTTATTATCCCTGGGTTAGTTCTTTCATTTGGCCGAAAATATTTCGAACCAATTGCTTCTAGAGCAGACCAGTAAGCGATTACACGATCGATGGGGTCCTCACTTATCAAACCTTTTCGATACCAGCTTATTGCTCTGCTCAAGTAGTGTCGATTTAAACTATAGTTTCTCCCATCTCTAAATGCCTCAACCCATTCATTTCTTTGCACCAACCTTCTAACATGGCCCGACATTGTGCGGAATTCTGGACCAAACAGGCTTAGATAAAGGGGTAAATCTAATCGTAAACTCAACACATCTAATGCTTGCCCAACAAAATAGACTGCTGCATCATTCGCGGTCTCTTGATTATATGCGCGTGCGATAAGCACACATCGGATACCTTGTCCAGCCTTTGAGAGTATAACGGTAGTAGTGAAAGGATTGAATTCGCCCTTTTCTACCTCCATTTTCATAGAGCTCTGTTCCAGAGTGATTGCTCCTGAAATCGCTAATTCAACTTCCCATTCTGGGATAATTTGGTCTTCCATGTTTCTTAGCATATTTCTACCCTCAAACCTTCTTCCACTCCGCACCCTTCCCTTTATGCACATCCCGCGCGTGATTCTCGCGGTCGAACCCCATCACCATCTTCCCGCACGCGCCGCACTTGTACAGCCCGAAATCGCTGAACGCAGGCTGCTCAGGTGTTGCCTGTGCCGCCTTTTCCCTCACCGTACGCGGCGCCTTCTCTTTTGCCGGCAGTGCATAGATCTCTTTCACCGGCGCCAGCTGCTCCATTACAACTAGCTTCTCGATCTTCGCCATCGGCTGCACTTTAACCGCTTCTACACCATCCAGCCGATCCCATGCTTCCAGCACCAACCGCCGCGTGCGGTATTCACCAAACCGCTTGATTTCCTTCTCCTTCAGCACTCGGAACGTCTCGCCGGGGAAATCCGGCCCGTACACATCCTGCGGATCGAGAATATAGCGCAGCTCGTCGCGCGTTAGACCGTAGAGCCTGGCATAGTAGGCATCCAATTCGGCGCGCAGCAGGGCGCGGCGCCCTTCATCCCAACGGAAAGGTTCGCCATTGTAGCCCATATCTTCGGCGAAGGGCTTCAGGTCGTAAGCGGTGTAGACCATTTCGAGTACACGTGGGGTGATGAAGTCAATGTCGGCAGGGGTGTAATCGTTTGACGGCAGGACGGGGAGTTGTTTCCATATCCACTGATTCAAATGCAAGCCAGGAGTTTTTTGACGAGCAATATAATCAAAAACTATAGAGTTCATCATTGCAATTAATAAAACTGCTTGTGATGAATTTGAAACATCTAATAAAACAAGAGAATGACCACAAGGGCGTCCAGGAATTATTGTTCCAATAACTGTTCTTTCGTTAGACGCGTTTGTTACATCTCGAAAAACCAAAAACCATTTACCAGGAAAACGTTGTATCAGCAATGCTTCATTAAGCCAATAACGTCCTTCAACAAACTTATTTGGGTTCTGCAAATCAAATAAAGATAATTCAGAAGCATTGCCCTCCGACGTTTGATAGTCATCAACACCCGAGAAAGTAGCATACCGATGGTTGAATTGATGAATTAATTTTGATTCATATAGCGGTAAAAGAATTATGTCTTTTAAGTATAAGCAGCCGTCATTTTTAAGAATTCCGCCACTGTCAAGAACTTTTTGTTTTGCCTGGAATAATCCAGAATCGTTGGACATATTGAAAGGTGTTTTGGGTATTCCAAATTTCTCATTTTTCGAATCGGATAAACACCAAACAGGAATACGTTTGTATATCGATTTGACAATCTCTGCATCAAAACGGGTTCTAAATATTGGAACAGTCTTTGTAATAGGGTTAATTCCTTTTATATCATTGTATGTTAAGGTGAAATGTCTGTCGGCTATTTTTAATTGTTCAACCTTAGTAAGATTGAAGACAAAGTCAGTCTCCAATTCCCCTATGTCTTTCCCGCCAGCGCAAAACAAGCAAAACTTATACATTCTATGAACAGCGGGGAATAACGCTTCACGATTTTCAAAATCAAGAACACAAATTAAGCGGTGATTCGAAATCAAAACTTCAAATAATGCCTTATTGTTATCGTCGGTTGCGATACCCGACGCAATAACAAGCCCCGTTCGTCCTTTAGGACATATAATTCTCAGGCTAATTTCAGCAAAGACAGAATAAAGATTTATCCTGCTTATGCCTGTAAGCGGAAATGAATTGCTCGCCCTAAAATAATTGCTTAAGTTGTCATGGAAGGCTTGCACATTAGAATATGCTTGATAAACTGACGGGAAGGTTGTGCGTAAATTCTCAATCAGTTTTTCTCTAACAGATTTGTTTTTTGCGTTAGCAATTTCTGGGTGGGATTGCGAGAAAAACTCTTCGTCCCTAAGGTTAATTTTTTCCCAAGGCGGATTACCCAGAACACAGGCAAAACCACCCTGATCAAATACATCCGGAAATTCCAAAGGCCAGTGAAAGAAGCGAAGCTCTGCGGACATCTGCCCAGCCTCGGCCGCTAACCCAACCGACGGTTTACCTAAACGAGCATTGCGCCATTCGCCCTGCGTCGGGACGGCCAGCGCGGCGTTGGGATCAGGCTGCAAACGCCAGAAGAAGGCAGCCGTCCACAGGTCGGCCAGCAGACGGCGTTTTTGGGCCTCGTATTCGCTTTGCAGAGTAGCATAAGCAGCTTCTTTTGACGCCACCTGCTCGGGGGTGTCCTCCGGCATGGTTTCCACCAGGCGGGCGCGGGCGGCGCAATCATCGGCGGGCGTTTCCCACACGCTGTGCATATCGAAGGTGAGCTGGCCTTTGCGCTCTTCCTTGTTGCGCTTCTTAAGTGCGGCGGCCACTTTCTTGTCGTCACCGGTAACCGGCTCAAAGGCTTCATCGGGGATGACCAGGTCGTACACATCCATGCCCGGTCCCACCCCCACCAGGCTGTTGCCGCACTTAATGTGGGCGTCCAGGAAGGTCAGCGGCTTGCCTGGTTCGAGCGCTTCCAGCCACAGGTTGACCTTGCAAAGCTCGACCGCCATCGGGTTGATGTCCACGCCGTAGATGCAGTGGGCGATCACTTCGCGCAGAGCATGGCGGATCATAGAAGGAGATGGCTCTTCGTCGCCAGAGCGGAGCTGTGCCAGGCGGCGAGCAATCCGGCGCGCGGCGGCAATCAGGAAATGGCCGGAACCGCAGGCAGGATCGCAAATTTTCAGCGCCAGCAGGGCGGCGATCTGCATCTCTACGGAACCGCCTGCGCCCAGGATGGCCTGCGCCATCACCGGGTCGAGCGCCGAGTCCAGCGTGATCTTGATCAACCCGGCATTGGTGTAGTAGCTGCCGGATGTTTTGCGCTCATTGCCGGCGGCCGTAGTCAGTTGGAACGCGCCAGCCTCGACGTTGAGCACCGGTTGAAGTTCCAGCAGGCTCTCGTATACGCTGCCCAGCTCTTCGGAGCCTAAGTTCTTGTAATCCACCGCCCGGCGAGAGTTCTTTTCCTGGGTGAAAGCCAGCGAGCGCACCGCGGTGAGCAGCGCCTGGTTGTCCACCTGTGCGGTTTCCAGGTCGGGCAGGGCTTTGTGGGAGAATAGGAACCCGCCCAACACAGGCAAGCCGATCTCCCGGCCCCCGGGGATATTCCCTGCTAGCAAATCGGTCAGCAGCTTCAACCCCTGCCACAGGTCGGCGTGACGCCCGCCGCGCTGGCGCTCGGCCAGGCGACGTAAGCGGGTGGTGGAATAATATTTAAGATAACGTTCTTTCGCTTCGGGCGCTGCATCCGGCAGTAGCAGCAGGTCACGCTCTTCGGCCACGAACAGGAAGATCAGCCGGTACACCAGTCGCAGCAGTTGGCGGAAATACTGTTGGCGGTCCAGCTTGCCGCTTTTCAGCTGCTGGCGCATTGCCTGGTTGGCTGGATGGGACAGAAAGCCCTGGCCCAGGGCAACGATGGCTTCTTCTACCCCGCTGCGCAGCCCTTCCAGGGCGCGCGTGCCCTGTTCCTGGGCAACCTGCGACCAGCGTTCCAGCCACTGCACTTCAGGCTTGTCGCCTTCCAGGCGCGACTGGTGGCAGGCAAGCCACAGCACGGCGAAATCGGCGTAGATTTCGCCGCTGAATATCGCTTCCAGGTCGAATTCCACGAAGGCCTGGCGGGTCAGGCTGGCGTTGTCGCGCAGCACGCGCAGGCGTAAGCCGTTGGAGACGATGCCCCACAGCCGGGTTTCATCACGGTTGAGCAGCTCTTGCATCAACGAATGCGGGCTGGATCTGGAAGCCCCGCTGACCCCGGCCTGGCGTTTTTCAATATCCACCCCGCAGCCCACCAGATGGATAGGCGTTGGCAGTTCCGCCGTTCCCCAGGTGTGCGAGATTGCGTAGCTCTTGCCCTCGATCTCGATGGCTTTGGCCGTTTGCAGCCGCCCATAGCCCAACTCCTGAAACAGTGGCAGCAGCCAGCGTTCCCGCGTCAGCGTGGTACCCGGATCGCCGGGATTCAAACGGCTGCGGCTGGTCTCGAATGCCGCCCAGGCCCCTTGCAAGCGGTTCCAGGAGCGGTTGATGGCCTCGTTGATCTTCTCGCCGGAGAGGTGATAATCTTCGGGGGTCAACCCGGGCAGATCTTTGTCGGAGGCCAGGATGCGCTGCAGGAGATCCACCGGCAGGAGTGCGCCTTCGGTGTGGATTGTCAGGAAGGGGGAGCGGTGAGAAATTTGCATCAGACCTTGCCTGCTTCGAATTAATGTCCTCGGTAATATCGAACTAGAGGCGGATTGTTATCATCATCTGGGGTCATGTGCCTTACGCTCAAATCCACTTCAAGCGGTTCTGGTGGAGGACAGAATTCTTTATCAATCAAAATAAATTGGGTTCCAGTAAGTTCTGTTGCCGCAAGTTCGTAGAGCATCTGGTGAAATCCCTCGAATTGATCGCGATTTTCCCTTTCGCTTATATTTTTCATGGGCGAGTCAATTATTATGAAAGTTGGCAAGGTTGCATCTATGCTTACTGCTAGACGGTGCAGGGCAATGGCAAAACATGCTTTGAAGAGGGATTTTTTTCCTCCGCTACTAAGGTTCGAAAAGGATGTAATAGATAAATCACCTACATCTGGAGAAATTACTTCCGGAAGAAAATGTGGAGGTTTTATAACCACATGATCACTGGGTAGAAAACCAGATATTTTGGCACGAAGTAGACAATCCAGAAATAGATCTTCAAGCCTTCTTAAATTCGTTGTATCTTCCTCCGCAGCAGATCTCGTCTCTTTTAGGATACGGCGTAGATTGGATTCACGCACTTCAAGTTCTGATGCTATTTTGTTGGATTCGTCTACTCTTGCCAATAGCCTTAAGTAATCCTTTAGTTTTAATATTATCTGTTCTAGCTCCGCTTTTCTGCGTTCATACTCCAACGTGCTCGATAAATATGACGAATCATATTGGCTCATGGCTTCATTAAATAAACGATCGGTTTTTAGTTTTTCCTCGATTAATTCCTGATATCGTATCCTCAATTTTTTCAACTGATTTGAATGCCGTTCAATGATGTCTGTTAATTCAGATATGCGATTAGATGTATCAGCTTCAATAACATCCTCATCTATTTCGTAGAGTGGCTGATCTGTTTCACGTTGTCCACAGACAGGGCATTCCCCTGATGAGTGATTTGGCAAAGACTGAGAGCATCGGGGACACTTATCAAATTCAACGCCCATTAAGATATTTTTTGCTGATGAAATCCGTTTAAACTTTACTTTCAACATCAGCAATTCATTCAAATGACGCTTGTCACCATCAATCGTGTTTTCTATTGTTGATATCGCGTCTTCGATTGTTTGTAGTTCGGTAGTAAGTTGCCTAGCATTTTGCCGTAGAAGATCTGCTGAATGGGGAGCATCATTTCGGTGTTGATTACGGGAAGCAGAAATGTACCCAATTACTTCATTCTGTTCTTGTCGAAGAATCAATATCCGAGATTCAATATCACTTTTTTCAGCAATTCCCTCGCTCTCAAGAGCATTTCTCAAGGATTCTGCGCCAGCCTGTAGCGCCATACGTTCTTCACGAACACTTTGTAATTCTGCTTCAAGCTCGGATACCTGTTCTTGATGGAATCCTATAATATAGCGAAGAACGTCTTTACTTTTATTCCGATTGTAGAAAGCTGCATCAGCGTCGAGATAAAAGAAACTGCTATCCATGCTATCCTGATCTAGGTAGCAATACCATAACAAGTTTCGAAAACTCAGTCTTTCTAAATCCGAATCCTCCTGTGCCTTACTTCTCCGAACTTTCGGTGGTCGAATTTCAGCTAAATAAAACAGGAGATCAGAGAGGTTTTCAATTCCACTTCCAGGAACTACTTCGCCGAGCGCTTTTTTAGCCGGTAATACGACATTTATTTTTTCTTCGCCCTTAATCCATGAAGCAACAATTTGATCGGTATCACGTACTCTTTCGAGCGATAGTGTATTCCCCTCCACTTGAAGGTTCAATATAGCTGTAACAAATTCACTCTGGAGAGCCGGGGATAAATCCAAATCACCGCCAAGGCAATAATCTATTAAACGGGCAATACTGGTTTTCCCTGCCCCCATCATTCCGTAAAAATAGGAGATTTCATTAAAAGTTAAGACATCACTGCCCTGTTTGAATTGAAGGTCAAGGGATGAAATATAAAACTTCATAGGACAATATCCTCTCCCCACTTCATGGTTTCAATTTCGGGGAATACTTCGTACACAAATTCTTTGATTCGAGTTGCAGACATACCACCAAATGTTTTCAAGACAATTTGACTCCTTGAATAAATATCGCTATAAGAGGAATTGCTAGCAAATTGCTCAGCAACTCCCCGACCCTCATCTGTAAGCGTTATAAAGACCGTCTTACCTTTTACATCAACCGTTATAAGTTGACGTGAAGCCAATAGACTTAACCATCTCCTATATCGAGAATCCCAGGGTCCGTACTTGAACCGAATCATTTTCGATTCAATAGTTGTCCGTTCATACTCCTTGACACTGGCAAGTTCTATTTTTTTCTTAACTGCTGCGAGTGCCCTTTCCAAGCAATTCGGGTATCGAAGCAAGAAGTCCAACTTGGCTAATTTAGTAATGCCTTCGATCGCTTTTGAACTCCGATTATTGGCTGCTAATAACAATAGAAGCAAACGACCAAGATGGATGTCATCATTGTTTTCTGTTCCCGAGATAGCGCGAACAAGATTGAAGCTCATTCTACACCTTCGATTTCAAAAGGTTCGCTCCACCAAACTTTGCATTCCCCCGTCAATAATCCTGCAATGCCGATAAGAAGCTCATACGGCTGCCGTAAAACCAGGTCACATTTTTGTTCTGCTATTTCTCTCAGTCGTTTGTATACATCAGCTAGCATCTGAGGTCCGATTGGCTTTTCACTCATTGACGCGTGATGGTAGGCTTCGTCACATTCGCCTTGTACAACACCCTCCAATTGAGTTAGATAAGCTTCAATCTCGGTTGGTTTTCTTACAGCATATTCAATCAGTTTCTGTTCAGCAGATAAACTTCTTCGCTCCATTGTTAGAATCTGATTGTGAAGCTCTCCTTTTTCCATTTTCTTTCTTAAAATCCAGAGATTGCCTTTCCCGGTTCCCAGTGCAATTGTTGGGGCATCGTAGAATCGGAATGGCGGGTCTGCCATACTTTGTATCGTAGTAAATACTAAATCCACTGATATCCGTTTTGCCGAAATATGCGGATTGTCTGCTTGGGTCTTGCCAATTGGATACCAATGTTTACTCGGATCATCAACTTTATGCGATGCGAGCCATACTTTAGTAATAAGCTCATCTCGGATTACTTCGAGCATTGGAACGGAATGGCTTGAGCATTCCGACATAGCAGCTAAGTGTGTAGTCACAATCTCCGAGTCAAAACTGGATCTTTCAGGACCTTGTACTAATTCAACCTTTTTGAGAGATGCAAATAATTCTTCAGAAGAAACTCCACAGTAATCGCACAATTCTTGAAAAGTTTTATCAAATGGTTGATGAATTTCATCAAAATGAGTGCAACCTTTTACCAATTCCAGGAACTTTACCGGGCTTCGCCTTAATTTCAGTTGTTCTTTTATGTTACTTGCCGGATTCGAATAACCCACGTTTGAAACAAACACCAATGAGCAAATAAATTCGCTATAAGCGTTATTGAGTTCTACAAATCGCTTTATGCTCTTTTTTAATGCTTCGTCAGACAAATCCCACGGACCTTCCTCAGGTTTCCGAGTTTTAATTTGGTAGCCATCAACCAAACCATCGAATCGCTCACATAATAAATCTTCATGATGTTCAACATATAACGAAAGATAAGGAAGTTTATTGCAGGCTGAACCGATGAGAAGTATGACCCCGTATGCATGTTGGTAACGGTAATTTCTCTCGGTCTCTTCGCCAGTTATATTTTCGGGAGAAACGTCAATTGGAGTTATGTGCATCTTGGTTTTCTTCATTATCCTATGCTGATTTCTCAATGAATAACAATGATTTTATCGGATTCCCTTGTTCCTCGTAGTTGATCCATCACCCGATTGGTTTTGAGAGATACCACTATACTCAAGTTGCTTTGTTCCTTGTTATGGATTAATCGCTGGCAAGTACACATAGATTCCTAGTATATCTGGCGGTAGTTGCGGTTCAACCCGGTAGCGCACATTCCGGATTTTGCTCGCTCGTCGAACACGCTGGTGGGCTTCCAGCAGTTCTTCACCGCGCCGGCGCGCGGCTTGCTCCAGTCTTGGAGCAAGCAGATCGAAACCATCTTCCACCCTACGCACGAAATCGCCAGCCTGCTCGGGGTTGATATTGGCTTCCGGTTTGGCCTGCAGAAGCTGCTCGGCGGTAGCCGGCTCCAGCCATTCGGCGTTTTGCGGCGCGCCGGCGAAAGCCAGCGCCAACGTGTCTTCGGCCAGCAGCGGGCGTTCTTGCTCGTTTTGCACGGCGACGATGTGGTAACGTAAGCGCAGCAGGAGCAGCGTGGTGCGTTTGCTGACTGCGCCGGTGCGGATCGCACCGCAGCGCCGGGCTTGCAGGGATCCGCCGCCATTCAACGGGTCAAGCGCGGCTTCCATAATGTAACCGGACAGCCCTTCGACCAGGGGATGGGTGCGGGTCAGGAGTAGTTGACCTTCATCCGCCGGCGGGGAAAAACGGGCGCTGAAGGTTTCCTTTAGCTTACTGGCATAAGCCGAGGCGACGTTCTGTGTCGCCATGTCTTTCAAGGCGCGATGCGTTTCTTTCAAATCGACCTTGATCGCTCCATCGCCTCCAGCCGCACTAACCGTCGCCCCGACCATGATCAGGGCTTCCTGGGTGAATGCGGCTACATCCACACCCGATCCCACCGCGGCCTGGACGGCCTGCAGCTCCTGGGCCACCTCGTCTACCTTGAGCGTTTCCTGGGCGAAGAGGGTGCGCGAGCGCTTCTCACGTTCAGACGCCGCTTCCCATTTACCATATAGATCATCTTTTTGCGGCTTGATGTACTCATCGAAGCCGGGCAAGAAGCCCTGCAAGGCGCTGGGTTTGGAACGAAGCAATAAGCCCTCGAAGATGGCTTCGATCACCTGCTCGGTGTTCACCGGCACAGGTACGGAAATGCCGAGCGAGCTGCGGATGGTCTTGTGCTTGCGCAGCAGCACGTCTAGCACCACGCCGTCGATCTGGTTGTCCACGCCGTAGTAAGTCAGCACGCGCACGGTTTTCTTCTGTTGACCGTAGCGATCCACCCGGCCTTCGCGCTGCTCGTGGCGGGTGGGGTTCCAGGAGAGATCGTAGTGCAGCACGGCATCGAAATGTTCCTGCAGGTTGATGCCCTCACTCAGGCAATCGGTGCAGACCAACACCCGCGCCGGCGATTCGGCAAGCTGGAGGATGCGCTGCTCGCGTTCGGCGGGTGGGAGCGACCCGGTCACCGAGGCGATTTCGATGTTCTTGGGCAGGCGTTGGCGCAGCTCGGCGGCCACATAGTCGGCAGTGGGGATGAAGCGGCAGAACAAGATCGGGCGATAGCCGTCTTTGAGCAAGTCTTTGACCATCTCTACGACTTTGTTCAGCTTCTCGTCCTTGGCGCCGTAGAGTTTATCGGCCTCACGCGCCATTTCTACCAAGCGACGGCGATTGCGCTGGGCGGTGTCATCTTCGTCGCCGCTATCGCTGCCCGGGGCCACATCCATGCCTTCGGCATTATCGTCTTCGACCATGTCCAGGATAGCGCGGCGGCCAATCTCGTTAACGACGCTTGCGTCGCCCTCGTCGGGGTTTTCGATATCGGATCCAGCCGCGCGGTTGCGCAGGGTAGCCGCGGCGGCGGCCGGGCTGGACGCCAATGAGCGCAGCAGGGCCAGCGCCGACCACCAGCGTACGCGTTGGTGGAACGCTCCACCACTCACATCCTGCACACTCTCGCGGGCGTAATCCAGCACGCGCTCGAACAGGCGCTTGTAATCGCCGGAGAGCTTATAGGTGGACTCGCCTTCCAGCCGTTCCGGGAAAGGCGTTTCGGCATCCAGGTAGTGGCGGATATCGGCCCGTCGGCGCTGGATGAAGTGCTGCGCCAGGCGCTTGCGCCAACGCTGATTCGCTTCGCCGCTCAGGTCTTCTGGCAGGTCGCTGAAGTCGCCATCCAGGAAGGTTAGCAGCGAGCGGAAGGCTTCTTCCTTGCCGCTGTGCGGGGTAGCCGTAACCAACAGGATATGCCGCTTGGCATCGGCGGCCAACTTCTGGATCAGTTCGTAACGCAAGTGGCGGCCCTTTTCCTGCCCAAAGGCGCAGGTGTGGGCTTCGTCCACGATCACCAGCTCAGGGCAGGTGCGCTTGAAGTCTTCGCGCCGCCGTTCGGTCTTGATGAACTCGGTCGAAATGACCGTGAAGGGGTACAAATCGAAGATCGTTTGATCCAGCCCGCCCAGGTTGCGTTCCAGGCGCGGGGCGGTGGAGGGCAGCACCAATTCAGCTTCGATGTGGAACTTATCTCGCAGCTCGGCCTGCCATTGCTCGGCCAGCGCCGGCGGGCAGAGCACCGCCAGGCGCTCGACTTCGCCGCGGTCGAGCAGCTCGCGCGCTACCAGCCCAGCCTCGATGGTCTTTCCGATGCCCACGTCGTCCGAAATGAGCAAACGCACCGGGTCCAGCTTGAGCGCCATCAGCAACGGCACGAGCTGGTAGGGGCGCGGCTCGAAGGCCAGGCGGGCAAACGAGCGGAACGGCCCAGCCGAGGAGCGGAAGCCCAACCGCACGGCATCGCGCAGCAGGCGCGCCGAGCGGTAATCGCCCACCTGGGCCGGGTCGGGCAGGGCAAAGCTGGCCGGTTCGACATGCTCCAACGGCAGGTAGATGCCGGCAATTTCATCATCCGTTCCACCCAGCGGGCGCAACACAAGCAGGTTATCTGCGGATTCGGGCAGGACGACCCATTCACGTCCACGCGCTTTGACGAGGGAGCCAACGGAAAAGTTCATCATTAAGGATTCTTCAACGCTTCATCGTGTTTACCGACCACTCGCAGCGCCAGCGTATCGTCTATCTCGCGTTCGTATGTCAGGCGATAATCGATGTCCACCCGCGCTTCATAAATACCCGGCGCGCCCTGGATGGGTTTGGTCTGTAAAGATGGGTGGCGTGGGTTTTCGGCAAGCAGGGCGATCTGCTTCTTGATTTTCTCTTGCACCGCGATGGGCAACCGGGCATAGCTTTTAAGAAAGCGCCGGGTGAATCTAATTTTCGGCATCGTCGTCGGCTTCGAGTTGATCCAATGCCGCCAGCGCCTCGCTCATGCTGGAGAATTCAACCACGCGCCCCGTCTCCAAGTCCGACTGAGCTTCGTGCTCCATCTTCTGCCAACGCTTTGACCAGAACCAGGCCTGGTTTGGAGGGATGATCTGGGCGCAGCTGAGCATTACCTGGCCTTGTTCATCCGTGTAAAAGACCAAATCGTCTCCTTCGTTTGCCCCCAAGGCTGAGCGAATTTCAGCCGGCACCGTAATTTGACCTTTGGTGCGCAGACGGGATTTGTAGAAAGTTTTTTCCATTCGATACTCTCCTGGTTAGAATTTCCAACTTTCCAACTATTATACCAATAAATGATCCACCTGGTTACTTTTGTAATCCAAAAAGGGCAGGGTATATTTCAAAGATGTGTTGCCAATCGACCAACAACCCAAAGCGAACGACCGTATAACCGCAGTCTTCCATGCGTTCCTGCTGCGCCTGGTCGCGCGCCTGGCGTTCCGGGAACAGGTGGTGGTAACCGTCTACATAGATCGCCACATGATCCTTCTCATAGAAGAAGTCTGGTCGGGTGTGACAATTCTCGATCAATCGCTGGGCATGGGAAGGCAGGTTCAGATGATGCGCTTCCAGGGTTTCCAGCCACTGGCGCTCCAGGTCGGATTGGCAAAGGTTCTTGAGTTGCTGCAGGTGTTCGGCGCGCGTCAGAGAAGTCGGCGAGATTTGCGCTTCGGCTTGCGCTAAAGCTTGCAGAGTCTCTTTGATTTCCTGGCGATCCAGACGGCGGTGGTCGGATTGGTTGTAGTAGCTCATCAAGCAGTCGTAACAGGCGGCTTCGCAATCTTCTTTGGCGTTGGGGGCGCGGCGCAGGTCTTCGCCGGTCGCCGGGTCGAAGTGGCACAGGCGCAGCGCCTCTTGTGCGACCTCGGCAAAGGCCTGCGGAGTCTCCAGCAAGCGGCGCAGCACGCCCGCCCCGCCTTCGGCAGCTTCGTAAAAGAGCAGCAGGCGGCGTTCATTCGCGCTCGGCAGCGGCTCGGCTGCCAGTTCGTCGTCTTCGAGCTGGTAATAGACCTGAATGGCTGCTTTCAAGGCCGCTTGCAAGGAGGCCATCTGACCCTCTTCCAATCCCTCTGCTGGTTCGAAGAGCAGGCAGTTCTTGGTATCTTCCACGTAGGGCGTAACGCGCTGGATGCGCGGAGTCATCGGGTCATCGGGTTCGTCCTCCTGATCGCTTTGCTTCGCCCAGTAACCGCGCTCGACGTCCAGTAAGAAGCCGATCTGTTTTTTGTCGGCGCGGCGTTTCCAGCCCAGGTTGATGCGCCACAACGTAGCTGAACTGGCATAGGTTACGATTGCCAAAATCTGATCCCCGTTTACCAGTCTGGCGGTACGGGCTGCTGGCTGGCCGGGCGATAACTCGTGAAAGCGCACCGCCGTGCGCAGCTCGAAGCCCTGGCGCATGCGCTCTTCCTCATCCGAACTGATGCGGTCGCGCCGGCGCGTTGAGACATTCTGTAAGCGGAAGAGCGAGGAAAGCGTTTCGCTCAACGGCGCGCCGCAGCGCTCGCACAAGTCCAGGCCGTCGCCGGCGATGATGGGGTGAAAGTAGCCGCATACCGGGCATGGCTTGGCGCGCTGGGTAGCCGGTCCTGTTGCATTCGGGTCATCGCTATCCGAGACCGGGATATTGACTTTGTTGATGATATAGCGCGAACCTTCATGGTAGATAATGGCGCGCGGCCCAAACTCGGAGATGGCCAGGAAGCGTGGACGCGAGAGGAATTCATCCGCGTTACCCTTGATGCGCCGTCCTGGAATGTAGGCCGAAAGCGGCAGGCGCGGGAAGCTGTAGCCGGGCAGGAAGCCCTCGCTGGCAAAGTAGCGGTAGGAATAGAAGTCGGACTGGATGATGTTCTCGGCTTCGGTGAGTAGCTCGATCTGGCTCTCGGCCTCCATGCGCAATCGCTTGGCCTGGTCGTGATCGTCTTTTGAGCGCGAGTGATCGTCGATGATCTTCTGCTGCGCTTTTTGCTGCCCCTTGGCAGCCCGGTACAGGCTGCGCCAGCGTTTGCAGGCTTGTTCGAATTGAATGGGAAGCTGCTTGAGCGCCGTTTCCAACCAGGCGCCGTTGTACCAGTCGGCGTAGGCCAGTTCGTTCGAGATCGTATTCAATACCGTTTGGGCGCGCTGCTGCGCCTTTTTGGCATAGGTTTCAGAGTGTAATGCGGACTTAACCGATTCGAGCAGTTCCAGGGAAGGATCGTCCCCGGTCAGGTCCAATAATTCTTTGAGCGATATTCCCAAATCCAGCCCGCTCTCGGCCAGCCAGATCGCATGCACGTGCGAGCGCGCCAGGTCTTCATTTGCCAGGTCAAGGCGCGGCGGGGTCACTGCCCCAGCCACCATCAGGTTAGGACGCTTGAAATAATACTGGTCGTGCGGGCTGCCGATCGTGGCATAGGTGAACACCAGGGCCGGTTGGCCGCTGCGCCCGGCGCGCCCGCTGCGTTGAGCATAATTGGCCGGGGTGGGCGGCACGTTGCGCATGTTGACCGCGTTCAACTCGGCGATATCCACGCCCAGTTCCATGGTCGGCGAGCAGTACAGGATGGGTAAGTCGGCGCTGCGGAAGCGCTGCTCGCGCTCCTCACGCACCGCGCTAGGTACCTGGGCGGTGTGTTCGTGCGCCTCCAGGCCCAACAGCTTGCTGGCCACGCCCTGATAGAACTCCACAAAGAAGGGGTTGGTTCGCCCACCGCTCTCAGGCAGGCGCGGCACGCTGATCGGATCGTGGAAAGCTTTCGTTCCATCGCCCGCCTTCCAGATCAAGGCCGAGGCAGGAATCTGGTAGCCGTTGGTCCCTTCCCCGTTCTTGGCCTCTTCGACAATCTTGACCAGGTCGCCCACCACCAGGGCATTGAGCAGGTGCTGGATGATCACTGCGGTTTCGGGAACGGTGATCTTGTCTGAGAAGCCCGGAAAGGTGGTATTCCGGCGCAGGTATTGGCCAAAGCCGCCGCGCGCCGAGAGGTAAGCATTCTCGCTGTTCTGCTCTTTCTCGCCGCGCGAGCGTGGATAAAGCACGGCGCCCCGGCTCAAGCGTTCCATCTCATCCAGCGCCCAGGGCGTCTTGAGATATTGGCTGCTCTGCTGTTTCAGACCCTCCTGATAGATCGGGTCCAGGTAATCTACCTTGATCGCCAGCGAGCGGCGCATGTAATCTAGCAGCACCTTGCACACCTGCTGCCGGGTTTCAGGAGAAGCAGAAGCCAGGGCGGGATGAGCTTGCTCCCAGAGATCGTCCGCCGCGCTGACTTCATCCAACGAAACGTAGCCGATTTCCAACAGGCCGCACTGCTCCAGGTTGGGCGAGGTTAATCGCCAGCCGCGCTTCAGGTCACGGTAAACCCGGTATCCCAGCACCGCCCGCATGGCCTGCAGGGTGCTGTCTTTCTGCCCAAAGCGGGCTTCAGGGTTGGCGGCAAAGAGGGCGAAATCAAGCTGAAAAGCCTCGAAAACCTTCTGCGCCAAGACATCGTGGCGCAAACCATCCACCCCGGCCTTTTCAACCGCCCGGAACAGGGCGGCGCGCTGCAAGGCGATCTCGATGAAATCGTTGAAATGTCCGGCCTGCAGGGAGGCATCCTGGCGATTATCTGTGAAGCTCAATAGTTTCCGGGCTTCTTTCTTCAGGTCGGCGTCGCTGCGCAGTGTGCGCAGAAGTGACAGGCTAAGCAGGGTGGTATCGGTGCTGCGCCCGCCGGAAGAAAGCTCGGTCAGCTTGGAGAAATCGGATTGCTGGCGCGATCCGTAGGTTACCCCGCAGCACAGGCACAGCCGAAAAGGCGCGGGAATGAATTGCATACGCAGCCAGCCATCCACTCCCTCTCCGCTCGCGGGGAGGGCCGGGGTGGGGTCAGCCGCGCCATCCGGAGCAACCGTCAGGCTCTGCGGCGCATGCTTGCGCTGGTTGGAGCGCACCCGCATCCCGCCGTGGAATTCCTCCAGCCAATCTTCAGGCAAACGCTCCAGGATTTCGGCATCGCCGGTCGGCCAGGGGTTTTCGCTGCTGTAGAACAGGAAGCCGGGGTCGCCGCTTTCTTCATCGGGCCGGTCGGATAGCTCACGCGGCGCAAACGTATACAGACCGGTTTGCTGATCTTTGACCCGCCGCACCACGTAATATTCCTGCCCGCATTCGCGGCAGAACGCCAACGGCAGCAAGATGCGCGAACGGTCGCCGGGCACGAACTGCTGGCCGTAGAAAGTCAGGTGGCGCTTGTTTTCCGCTTCCAGCGATGCGTAAACGGTATCGCCGCGGCTGATGAACTGGTGCAGCCGAAATGCGAAGGTGGGCAGGCCTGTTTCTGGGTTGGGAATGCCATACCCGGCCATCAGCAAACGCCTCAGCGCCTCGGCGCAGCGGTTCTCCGGCGCTCCGGTTTCAGCGCTCAACTGGCGGGCGGCGCCATCCGGCCCGGTGATGCTGCGCGGGCGGGCGCGCGCCAGCCTTTTGCTGCTCGGTTGGCCCGAAGGGCCTACCGCAGCGTCGGTCGTCACACCCAGGCTGCTCTCAATCCAACTGGCCAGCGCATCCTGGCGCAGGCTGTCATAATCGGCGGGTACGGCCTGGGGCGCAGACACTCGCTGCGCCAGGCGATTGAGAAACAAACGCTCATCAGGCGAGCGTGTACTCACGCCGTGTTCAGGAGTCGCGCGGCGCAGAGTCTCGCCGATGATATGGTCGGGCTGAACGGTGTCGCCAAACAATAAAGTAGCTACGCGGGCGATTTCTGCACGTTGCTCGTCCAGGGAACCGGCGCTGGCCAGGGTGGCCGAGGTGCCGATACACTGGAGTTGGTAAGCATTGAGAACGTTACGCACCCGGCGCACCAACATCGCCACATCCGCTCCTTGTCGGCCGCGGTAAGTGTGTAACTCGTCCAACACCAGGAAGCGCAGTCCCTGGGCATTGGAGACCAACGACTTTTGCTCTTTGGGCCGGGTTAGGATCAGCTCCAGCATGACATAGTTGGTCAGCAGGATATCCGGCGGGTTGGCCATGATCCGGTTCTTTTCCTCATCGCTTTCCTGGCCGGTGTAACGCTCAAAGGTGACGAACGGCTTATTGTCCGGAAAACCGAGCTTAAGGAATTTACTCAACTCCCCCATCTGGCTGTTGGCCAAAGCGTTCATCGGGTAAACAATGATCGCTTTGGTACCCTTGCCTGGGTGGCGCAACACGTAGTCCACGATCGGTATGATGTAGGCCAGTGACTTTCCCGAGCCGGTGCCGGTGGTCAGCACATAATTGTGCCCTGTCCGTGCGGCGCGGATCGCATCTTCCTGATGCTTATGCAGGCGTAGCGGATTGCCTGCAGGGTTATCCTCATTCTTGCGGCGGAAGATAATCCTGCACGCTTTATCCAGCAGGCCTTCGTCCACCAGTTCGTCGATGGTGTGTCCGGGCTCGAATGCCGGGTTAAGTTGGATCAGCGGGTCCGGCCAAAGCAAACCCTCGCCCAGGCTCTGATTGACAAATCGCTGTAAATGGGGATCGCGTATTTGAATGAAACTGGAGATATAGCCGTGGTAATCCTGGATTAGATGGTCGCGTAGTGCAAAGACATCCATGTCATTCCCCTGTTTGTTCAATGCTTCCGAGTTTTGTCAGATTGGTTGTTTGCAGATCAGCATCTAGCCAGCGATCGATCGTCTGTCTCCGAAAACGCCAATGTCTGCCAACTTTCTGGCAAGGAATACGTCTATCTTGGGCTAATTTATACAAGGACGACAATGAAATCCTTAAATATTCGGCCGTTTCACCAATCGTCATGATTTCGGGGTAATTTTCAGGCATGGGATTTCTAGTTTCCTTTTCTTCAGGGATGAGACCCCCTGTGAACGCTTGTTAATATTAGCCGATATTAGCAAGTATTGTCATAAAATTTGCGTAATATTTACTTCAAATTTTTGTGCCACATCATCCAATCCCGCATTTTAATAATACCCTACGTTATACTCATCAACCAGTGTTAACCTGGACAAACCAACATTCGTATGCATCCGCATGGTGGGTAATCATCGCTTTCTCCTCCATTGACAACTAGAACATTTGTGCTACAATCAACCTGGCCGCCTCCTCTCATCTGAGTTCATCGATTCGCGTGCCGAAAGGATTGCCCACATGTCCACCCCTCGTCGCCCTGGCGGGCAGCCTGGCAACACCAACGCCCTCAAGCATGGTTTCTACACCCGCAAATTCAAGCCCCGCCAGCTTGAAGACTATGCTCGCGCCCATGCCGTCGCCGGCCTCGATCAGGAGATCGCCCTGCTCCGCCTCGTCATCCTCAACCTCGCCAGTTCCTGCCTCCCTGCCGTCGATCAACCACCCGACCTGGCCGCCTGTAGCGCCCTCGAATCCGCCCTAGCTCGCCTCTCCCACCTCCTCAAAGACCAGCGCCTCCTCTCCCTCGGCGCTTCCGACCCCGCCGACCTCCTCGCCGCCCTCTTCGCCTCTGCCAACGCCGGCCTCCCCTTCACCGGCATTTTCCCCCCCGCTTCGCCCCTGCCCGCTGACTCTGAGCCGCTCCCTGCCCTCCCATCCTCCCCCGCCCCGGACAGCGATCGCGCCTGAGCCTCCACCTCTCCCCAATGTTCCTCGACCCCGCCTCCTTCACCTCCCTCGCCGGCGGTCTCACCCTCCGCTCCTATCAGGTCCCCGTCGCCCGCGCCGTGGTCGATAGCGTTCTCAACGCCCGTGGCCTTAGCTTTGTCGTCATCTTCCCCCGCCAGTCCGGCAAAAACGAGCTTCAAGCCCAGATCGAAACCTACCTCCTTGCCCGCCTCGCCGGTTATCCTGCCGAGTTTGTCAAAGTCTCCCCCACCTGGAAACCCCAGTCCCTCAACGCCATGCGCCGCCTGGAGCGCGTCCTCAATGCCAATCAGCTCACCCGTGGCCGCTGGTCTCGTGAACATGGCTACATCTACCGCCTTGGCCAGGCCCGTCTCTTCTTCCTCTCCGGTCAGCCCGGCGCCAATATCGTCGGCGCCACCGCCAACCTCCTCCTCGAAGTCGACGAAGCCCAGAACATCCTCATCGAGCGCTACGATAAAGATATTGCCCCCATGGCCGCCAGCGCCAATGCCACCCGCGTCTTCTGGGGCACCGCCTGGACCCCCGAAACCCTCCTCGGCCGTGAGCGCCGCCTCGCCTCCGCCGCCCAGCTCGAAGATCGCATCCAGCGCGTCTTCACCCTCACCGCCGATGACGTCGCCCGCGAAGTCCCCGCCTATGGCCAATTCGTCGCCGAGCAAATCGCCCGCTTCGGTCGTCAACACCCCCTCGTCCGCACCCAATTCTACTCCGAAGAGCTTGACGATACCGCCAGCATGTTCCCTCCCGCTCGCCGTTCCCTCATGCAGGGCAGCCATCCGCCTCATCCCTCCCCCTGCCCAGGCAGCCTCTATGCCTTCCTCCTCGATGTCGGCGGCGAGAGCTTCTCCTCCGGCCCGTCCTCCTTTTTTGCCTCCCCGCCTTCGACCTCGCCGCCCTCCGCCATCCCCGATTCCGAATCAGAATCCCTGATCGCCCACGACCTCACCGCCCTCACCATCGTCGAAATCGTCCCCGTCGCCGCCGCCGCCCCATCGCTCCCCCTCTACCGCGTCGTCGCCCGCTTCGGCTGGCAGGGCGTCTCCCACGCCTCGCTGTATCCCATCCTCCGCAACCTGCGTGACGAATGGAACGCCCGCTACTTCGTCATCGACGCCACCGGCCTCGGCGCCGGCCTCGCCAGCTTCCTCTCCAAAATCTGGCTCCCTTCTGAATGTCTCGTCATCCCCTTCACCTTCACAGCTCGCTCCAAATCCGACCTCGGCTGGTCCTTCCTGTCCATCGTTGAAACCCATCGCTTTCAAGACCACGCTCCCTCGGACTCCGATCCAGGCTACCTCAACTTCTGGCGCCAGCTTCCCGCCGTCACCCACCTCCTCCGTCCCGACCAGTCCCTCTCCTGGGGCGTCCTCTCCGGCTACGTCGATCCCCTCACCCATACCCCCCTCCACGACGATTGGGTTATCAGCGCCGCCCTCTGCGCCGTCCTCGAAAAGCACATCTCCTTTGGTCAAACCATCTCGTTTGTGATCCCCTCCAACGATCCCTTCGATTACCTCCCCTGGTGACCCCCACCCCGCGTCGTTCCTCGTCGTTTCAGTCGTTCCTCTTTTTCCCCCGCTTTATCTTCCTTGCCCCTCCCCTTGCCCGGCGTTACATGCTTCCGCCTCCTCTGTTTGGGTAGATTGCTCAGCCAGCCGCAGCTCGCTCTGTTTACGGTCGAATCGCCGCACTCGGCCGGCGCGCAGAGCCGGGATGCGTCCCTGGCGGGCCATCGTGCGCACGCTTTCGGGTTGCAGTTGTAAGAATTGAGCGACTTGCTCAATCGTCATCAAGGAAAATTCTTGTGTCATGAGATACCTCCATTTATAGAAAAACAAAAACGACTCTCGCGTTGACTTGCGAGAGTCGTGATCAATCGTTTCCGCTGGAAAAAGTTGATGACGATCAGGTTGTGACTACGCCTACTCTCCGAAACTGCCCTTCATGTCGAGCCTGAACTGGATAATCGCCAGGGCTTCTTTCAAGGACGTCGTCGGAGGGATAATCATCACTTCTCGATCGTCATCGATATTGTAACAGCGGGGAGGGCGGGATTCGAACCCGCGGCGGAGTTTAAAGCCCCGCACTCACTTAGCAGGCGAGCCCAATCGGCCTCTCTGGCACCTCCCCAATCAATTGTCAATCTACGATCCTAAACCCCAGGCGGAGGGAGAGGGATTCGAACCCACGTTGGATTTCTCCAAACCTGTTTTCAAGACAGGCGCCTTAAGCCACTCGGCCATCCCTCCTTTTTCCGGCATCTACCGGCTCCCCTCCCAAGCGGGTGTAATTCTACCATAACTGATGTCTCGAGGCAACCGCGTTCTTGATGTATAATCATCGTACCGAAGGAGCTTTATGGAAATTACCTGGTATGGACATTCTTGTTTTCGTTTAACCGAACGCGGCCTGGCCACGGTGATCACCGACCCGTTCGATAGCAAAGTTGCCGGTTACTCTCCTCTAAAAGTAAAAGCCGATATCGTCACCGTCAGCCATGATGCGCCTGGCCACAATGCGGTGTCAGCCGTGAAAGGAAAAAGCCACGTACTCACCGGGCCTGGCGAGTACGAAATCGGCGGCGTGTTTATTACTGGCGTGCAGACCAATGGGCAGGCCAAGCGCGCCCCAGACGAGCCGCGCAATACGCTGTACGTGTTTGATTATGACGGCGTTACGGTGGCGCACCTGGGCGATTTAAGTCGCGTGCCCAGCCAGACCGAAATCGAGGCCCTGGGCAACGTGCATGTCGCCCTGGTGCCTGTCGGCGGCGGCGGTGGGCTGTCCGCCGCCAAGGCGATTGAGGTGGTCAGCCTGTTGGAACCAGGCATTGTTGTCCCGATGCATTACGGAACCCCAGAAAGCCTGGTCAAATTAGCTCCCGTCACAAAATTCCTGAAAGATATGGGCCTCGGAGACGTCGAGCCGCAGCCCTCATTAAAGATTGGGCGCGGCAATGTGCCTGAAGAAACACGTGTTGTCGTCTTATCTTACGAAAAAACTTGATCAGCCAGATACAGAGCAGGAGTATAAGCCGTGGCAGTGAAAATCCTCATGACATGGGACATTCTACCCGGGCGAGAACAGGAATATTTTGAGTTCATCGTGCGCGATTGGATCCCTGGCCTGCAGCGTATGGGAATGGAACCCAGCGATGCGTGGTTTACAATGTATGGGAACCGGCCTCAGATCATGACCGCTGCTCAAGTGTCTGGCTTGAGCTCTTTGCAGCATGTTTTGGATTCGCAAGACTGGAAAGAATTGACCGGGCGCTTGTCGGATTATGTCGAGAATTACGATTATAAGGTGGTGCAAGCGCGCAGTGGATTTCAGATGTGATGCGCTCCAGTCTCGCCGCTTTAATTCTTCCCTGGTACCAACAAAATGCGCGCAGATTGCCCTGGCGGGGCAGCCCAGATCCCTACGCGGTCTGGGTTTCTGAAATTATGCTCCAGCAAACGCGCGTCGAGACGGTTATCCCATATTTTCTGCGCTGGATGGAACGCTTTCCGACCATCGCCGCCCTGGCCGATGCCTCACAGCAGGATGTGCTGGCCGCCTGGGAAGGCCTGGGATATTACAGCCGCGCGCGCAACCTGCAGCGCGCTGCCCAGGTCGTCACGCAAGAGTATGCGGGGCAGATGCCGGACGATGCGGCTGGCTTACTCACCCTGCCTGGCATCGGGCGCTATACCGCCGGCGCCATCGCTTCGATTGCTTTTGGCCAGGACGAGCCTGTTCTGGATGGCAACATTCGCCGGGTACTGGCGCGTGTGTTTGACGTCAGCCTACCTGCTAAATCGCCGGCCGGCGAAAAAAAGCTCTGGGAACTGGCCGCGGCGCATTTACCCGCCGGGCGCGCCGGGGACTTCAACCAGGCATTGATGGACCTGGGCGCGGCCCTCTGCCTTCCACGCAATCCACCCTGCAGCGCTTGCCCCTTGAATAAGATTTGCCAGGCCTATGCACTGGGCTTACAGGAGCAACGACCGGTTACCACGCCCAAGGCGCCGGTTCCGCACTACACCGTTACGGCCGGCGTCATTCACCACGACGGACAAGTCTTGATCACCCAACGCCCATCCAAAGGGCTCTTAGGCGGCCTGTGGGAGTTTCCCGGCGGCAAGCTCATCCCCGGCGAAGAGCTGCAGGGCTGCCTGGAGCGCGAAATCCGCGAAGAGCTGGGTGTAAAGATCCATATCCAGGAGGCCTTCGGCACGTACCGGCACGCCTACACCCATTTCCGGGTGACCCTGCATGCCTTTTGCTGTCAATTAGCCAGCGCCCACCCGCCACAGGCGCTGCAAGCCCAGGACCTCCGTTGGGCGCAGGTGGCCGAGTTGGTTGATTATCCAATGGGTAAGATTGATCGACAAATCGCCTCGCGCCTGATGGCGTCCTTAGAACCGGAGCACGCATTATGCTGATCGTCGACGCACACGAAGACCTTGCCTACAATATGCTGACCTTTGGGCGAGATTACACTCGCTCCGCAGCGGAGATACGCCAGTTGGAGGCAGGGACAATCCAGGCCGGGGTCAAAGATGATACCCTGCTGGGCTGGCCGGAATACCAGCGCGGCCAGGTAGCGCTGGTATTCGCCACGCTGTTTGCCACGCCGGCCCGCTTCCGCTCTGGTGAATGGGATCGATTGGTGTATGCCGACCACCAGCAGGCCCACCGCTTGTACCGGGAAGAACTGGACCTTTACCACCGCCTGGTGGATGAGCATCCTGACTTGTTTCACCTGGTTAAGTCACAAGCCCAGCTACAGGCGATCCTTTCCGCCTGGCATGAAGAGATCCACGATGAGCAAGCGCGCAAATCCGCGCCGGTTGGCCTGGTGATCTCGATGGAAGGCGCCGAAGGGGTGCGCTCCGCCGCAGAGCTAGAAGATTGGTGGAGCTGGGGCGTGCGCCTGATCGGTCCGGCCTGGGCGGGCAATCGTTATTGCGGCGGCACGCACGAGCCGGGCGCCCTGACAAACGACGGCCTGGAGCTTTTAGAGACCATGGCGGCGTTGGGTTTCGGCCTGGATGTCAGCCACATGGACGAGGCCGCCTTGCTGCAAGCCGCGGATGTCTACCCCGGTACGATGATTGCATCGCATAGCAATGCGCTTGGATTGCTAAAAGGTATGGAAGGTAACCGTCATTTGAGCGACCAGGCGATCCAGGCGCTTCTGGAGCGCGATGGCGTGATCGGCATCTTGCCCTTCAATGGCTTCTTAAAGGTGGGGTGGAAAGCGGGCCAGCGGCGCGAATTGGTCACCCTGCAGCATGTGACCGCCCAAATCGATCGCATTTGCCAGATGGCCGGCGACGCCCGGCATGTTGGGATCGGCAGTGATTTCGATGGCGGCTTCGGCCGGCAGTCGACGCCGGATGGGATCGATACGATTGCCGATTTGCAGAAATTAGGCCCGCTGCTGGCCGAATTGGGTTACACCGAAACAGATATCGCCAGCATTTTCGCTGGAAATTGGATTAATATCCTGAATCAAATCCTACCGGATAAGCTATGATCGATACTGCCCCTCGTAAGAATAACCAACGTTCACGCCTCAACAGCGGGGTAATCCTGATGATTTTCGGGCTTTTCTTGTCCATCTTGGGCATCGACCCGGCCATTTTTGGCATGGATCGCAGCTCTGTGACGGGTTTCGTACAAATTACAGTCTTCCTGATCGGCCTGGCCGTGGTCTGTATCGGGGGCTATGTCGCCTTGAATGTGCTCTGGAATGGCCGGCAAAAGACGATCCTTGCGGATATCGGCATTCGCCTGGTAGCCACCGGTTATGTGATTTCAGTCGCAGCCGGCCTGGCAGATGTCTTCGGTTTTGGCAGCCATCCCTTCCCGAATATCCCTTCATTCGGAGGCATCCAGGTGATCGGCGTCATGTTGGGCCAGGCCACGATCGCGATCGGTTTTCTGATGTTCATCCCCGATCCCCGGAAAACAAAAGACTCGTTTCAAAACTCTTAAAAAACAACGGGACTTTTCAGATAGCCCCGTTGCTATACTTTCTACGCCAACCCCATCGCCTCGAGCATCTCATCGTTGGTCTTCAGCTTGAAATCTTCCAGGTGGCGCTGGTTCGCCTGAGCCTGTTCGTAGGCTTCGAGCTTTTTGATATCCTCGCGGGTGACCACCGGATGGCAGGCCTGGTTGAGCAGCGCGGCCAGTTTTTCGGCGCGATCAGCGCCGTCTGAGGCTTCCGGCAGGGTATTGAGATACGCCAGCATGGCCTGCGCCCCATTCTCGCCATCCTTGCGGGCCAGGCCGACCAGGCCGCTGCTGGCCTCACGTGACCAGCCGGCTACGAAGATGCCATCGACCGGTGCTCCGGTCTCAGGGTCAAACGACTCGTAGGATAAACCATTAACTGGGAAACGCGGATTGGGGTTCTTTACGAACTCGTTCCACTCTACCGGCAAACCAAAAATATCATCCACCTTATCGCCAATTGCAAAAACGACCGTATCCACGTCCAGGACGTGCCGTGTTCCCAGGCTGCTGGCGCGTGTATCGCCGCCCTTGATCACCAGGGCATTATCCTCTACCTCCAGACCACATACAGCCCCCTGGTCATTGCCGAGTATGCGGATGGGAGATTGGAGGAAGCTAAAGCGGAACTTCGTGTTCGAGTTGGGCGGCAATGCTTTCGGCAACCCAGCCAGGAGATTATCCCTGGCAGCCTCTACATCCTGGCCAACCGACTGCATGACCGGCGCGACCCGGGTAATCTCGATGTCCAAAGCCTGCAGATCGAGGTTGCGGGCGATGATCTCCATCTCTTTTTTATCGAACTTCACTTCGGCCGGGCCGCGACGCACGACTGCCAGGACAAGGTCGACCTTTCGATCCCGAACCAGCCAATGGGCAATATCCATCATCACATTGCCCGCCCCAACCAGCGCCACTCGTTTTCCGATGCTGAGCTCTTCGGTGCTGTAAGGAGGCAGCTCATTGTAGTGGTAGACCAGGTCCTTGGCGTGATACACCCCTCTCAATTCTTCGCCGGGTAAGCCCAGCCATTTGGTGCCTTGCGCCCCCACGGTGACCATAATCGCATCGAAACCAAGATTGCGAATCTCTTCCAGGCTAAAACAGGTTTCGGTTCCAATAGTAACGTTTCCATAATACGTGATGTTAGGCGTCTCTAAAATCTGGCGAAATTGCTTGCGCAGACCTTGTTTCATTTTATACTTGTCGTAATAGATGCCGTATTCGGCCAGGCCGCCTGGTTTAATATCCCGATTGAGCAGCGTGACATTCACGCCAGAATTGGCCAGGCTCCGGGCAGCGTAAATACCCGCCGGCCCGGCCCCAATCACCACGACCTGTCGCTTTTGTAGTTCAACCATCTAATTATTCCTCCCGAGCATAATAAAGGACGGCTGGAGCCGTCCGGCTTCGACTTGCCAAAGCAATATCCTGGACACAAGGAATTATATCTAAAAGGGTGAATTTGTGCGAGATAGTACAGATAAAGTTTGCTACTGCCCAAAAGAACCGCTCTATGCTATAGTTACCCGGTGATTGGTTGTGAAACAAAGCCTTTTATGGGTAATTTTAGATTATTTGAGGTGACATGGAGACACGCATTACACGCCTAACCCTCTCCAATGGTTTGTTGGTCTTACTTAAAGAAATCCATACCGCTCCAATCATAAGCCACTGGGTATGGTACCGGGTGGGCTCGCGCGATGAAACGCCCGGCGGAACCGGGCTTTCGCATTGGGTCGAGCATATGCAATTCAAGGGCACCCCCGGCCATCCCGTGGGGACATTGGATAAAGCGATTTCTCGGAATGGCGGTGTTTGGAACGCTTTTACCTACCTGGATTGGACGACTTATTTTGAAACCCTGCCAGCGGATAAGATCGACCTGGCGCTGCGATTAGAGGCGGATCGCATGTCGAACAGCCTGTTCGAGGCGGGCGAAGTTGAGTCCGAACGCACGGTCATCATCTCTGAGCGCCAGGGCAACGAAAATGAACCCACCTTTTTGCTTTCCGAGGAAGTCCAATCCGCGGCTTTTCGGGTGCATGCCTACCACCATGAAATCATTGGCGATATGGCCGACCTGGAAACCATCCGGCGAGATGACCTGTATCGCCATTACCAGACATACTACGCGCCCAATAATGCCGTTCTGGCGATCGCCGGCGACTTTGACACAGATGAGATGCTCAAGCGTGTGAGCGATCGATTTGAGCACATTCCAAACGGGGGAACGCCGCCTCGCCTGGCGCGCCGGGAGCCGCCGCAGACCGGGGAGCGTTCTGTCCAGGTCGAAGGCCCAGGTGAAACGATCTACCAGCAAGTCGCTTATCACGTTGTAGAAGCCAGGCATGAGGATTTCTTAGCCTTGAATGTGCTGGATAGCTTACTCAGCGGGCCGAGTGATTTAAGCGTCTTTGGCGGAGGCCTGTCAAATAAAACTTCACGCCTTTACCGATCATTGGTCGAGAAAGATATTGCAGTCAGCGTCTTTGGAGGGCTGCAGGCAACGATCGACCCGTACCTTTACCAGCTCTCAATCATTGTCCACCCTGAAAGCAACCCACAGGAAGTGATTGCTGCTTTAGATCAAGAGATCATGCGTTTACAAGACACCCCGCCTCCAGCGGAAGAGCTGGCACGGGCGGTCAAACAGGCGCGCGCTTTGTTTGCCTACAACAGCGAGAGCATCACTAACCAGGCCTGCTGGTTAGGATTTGTAGAGATGTTTGCCGATCAAGAGTGGCTGGGAAGTTACCTTGATCGCCTGGCAGCGGTCACAGCGCAAGAAGTGCAGCGCGTGGCGCAAATTTATCTGCGCCCACAAAACCGTGTCTTGGGCGTTTATCTTCCCACAGGAGGTGCAGCGTGAGCCATTCCTTCCCTGGGGCGGATGATATTACTCGGGCAGAACTGCCGAATGGCATCATCGTCTTGAGCCGGCCAAACTTCAACAGCCCCGTAGTGGTCATTTCCGGCCATCTAGCCGTGGGCGGCTTGCTGGACCCTGACGAGCGACTTGGATTAGCAGACTTTACGGCCTCAGCTTTATTGCGCGGGACAAGCCAACGCAGGTTCCAGGAAATTTACGATACGCTCGAATCCGCCGGCGCCAGCTTACGCTTTAGCGGCGCCACGCATACCACAACCTTCAACGGCCAGGCGTTGGCCGAAGATTTTAGCTTGCTGATCGAAATGCTATCCGATGGGCTGCGCCGTCCGATTTTTCCCGGCGATCAGGTGGAACGCCTGCGCGACCAGATCATGACCGGCCTGGCCATGCGCGCCCAGG
This sequence comes from Anaerolineales bacterium, assembly GCA_041912175.1. GTDB lineage: Bacteria > Chloroflexota > Anaerolineae > Anaerolineales > UBA4823 > CAZAGA01. The sequence continues at coordinate 28,733 of JAYRNN010000039.1, forward strand.
ATACCGGGTATATGGCAGAACTGACTTTTGACCAGTTAGTTTACGCCGGCCATCCGTATCGGCGGCCCGAAGAAGGTTATCCTGAAACGGTACAGGCGATCCAGGCAGAGGATTTAGCCGCATTTCACCGCCTGGCCTATGGACCGCGTGGGATGGTGATCTCAGCCGTCGGAGCGATCGCCCCACAACAAGCCGTGGAGGTGATCGCTGAGGCGCTCGGCGATTGGAATAACCCAGGCCAACCCAGCGCGGCGGATTTACCGCCAACCACTCCCCTGACGAAATTGACCAAGCGCCAGGTAAAGATTGCGGGCAAATCCCAGGCCGATTTGATAATGGGCGCGGCGGGTCCGCCGCGCCGCTCCCCAGATTTTGTGCCTGCCAACCTGGGAAACAATATCCTGGGCCAGTTTGGGATGATGGGACGCATCGGAGAGAGCGTGCGAGAGCGAGCTGGCCTGGCCTATTATGCCCAGAGCAGCTTGAGCGGCGGCCTGGGTCCTGGGCCGTGGGACATCTCTGCAGGCATCGACCCGCAAAATACGCAGCGCGCGATCGATTTGATCCTGAAAGAACTGCGACGCTTTGTGAGCGAGCCAGTCAGCAACGAAGAGCTCAGCGATAGCAAAGCGAATTTTATCGGCAGCCTGCCGCTCTCGCTGGAGACGAATTATGGCGTAGCCGCCGCGCTTACCAACCTGGAGCGCTACCAGTTGGGCCTGGATTATTATCGAAATTACCCGGCCATGATCCAGGCTGTGACAAAGGAAGACATCTTGCGTACTGCTCATTCCTATCTTGACCCAGACCGGTTGGGGATCGCGATCGCCGGACCTTGAATATGAAGTGTGGAAATGAAAATTACTACGGGAATCGACTTGATTGAAATCGAGCGTGTAGCCCAGGCGGTCGATCGACATGGCCAGCGCTTCTTGAGTCGTGTTTTCACTCCAACCGAGCTGGCAGAGTGCAGCGGCAAGATCGCTTCTTTGGCCGCTCGCTTTGCCGCCAAAGAGGCCGTCGCAAAAGCGATGGGAACGGGCATCGGGCGGATTGGCTGGCAAGAGATTGAAATTGTGCGCGGCGCATCCAACGAGCCATTGCTACGCCTGTACGGAATGGCCGCTGAACTGACCGGCGAGCGCGGGTTTCACACCTGGTCGGTCAGTCTTAGTCACACCAATACGCATGCCACTGCTGTAGCAGTGGCAATTGGAGAGTAGAAAAGAGCGCGCTTACTGGCTGACCTCGGCCTTTGGCTCCGGGAAAAAGCGCGCCCGGATGAATTCATATGCCGCCGGCATCACCGAAATCAAAATGATCGCAATCACGATCAAGCTGAAGTTGTCCTGGACAAAAGATAGGTGTCCGAAGAAATACCCCAGCCAAAGGAACAGGGTGACCCAGGCAATCCCGCCGACTACGTTATAGAAGATAAAGTGGCTATAAGTCATTGCTCCAACGCCAGCGACAAATGGCGCAAATGTGCGCACGATGGGCACAAAGCGGGCCAGGATGATCGTCTTGCCGCCGTATTTTTCAAAAAAGGCATGCGTTCGATCTATATATTCTTTCTTTAGAAAGCGAATTTCGCCGCTGAAGGCGCGCGGGCCAATGAAATGGCCGATCCAGTAATTGACTGTATCGCCTAAAATGGCCGCCGCACACAACAAAACCCAAAGTAACCAAATATTCAGATGTGAGCCCAACGCTGGCGAAGCAAAGGTGCCTGCAGCGAAGATCAATGAGTCGCCTGGCAAGAAAGGTATTACCACCAGGCCTGTCTCCATGAAAATGACCAGGAATAGCAGTAAATAGGTTAAAGTACCATACTGGCTGATGATCTGCCCCAGGTATTTATCCAGGTGCAGAAAAATATCGACGATGTTCTTAACAAATTCCATACTTGCTCCACAAATAAACCGAATTATCTTTGGACCGAGAATCGCGGCTCAAATGACAGCGGGCTGGATTATAGCACAGCCTGTGACCCTTCGCTATCTCGCTCCGGCGTCTCCTGAACAACCTGGGAAACTGAATTCTCGATTTGATTCGCCTGCCGCAGCCTGAAGTTCATCCACATCAGGACCGTAAACATTACCAGCACTATCCCGATTAAGACAAACGGCGCCGCGGCGCTGATCCAGGATAAGATGGGCGAGAAAGACTGCAGCCCTTTCTCATCCAGGATGGCGCTGATGGCATTGATCACTGCCAAACCATTCCATAACCCATGGACAGCTACAACAGCCATATAAGTGAGAGCCAGGTTCTTGTAGCGCTTCTCGTGCCACGCTGAGGTCAACGCCCATCCCATCAGGGCGGTATTAGTAATGTGGATTACGGCTGTGCCAGCTCGGGCAACGACAGAAACAGTCCACTCAGCGCCCGCGCCGGTAAGCGCCAGGCTTTCAAAAAAGGCATAACCTGCCCCGCAGAGCGCCCCGGCGGCAAACCCGGCCGCAGGAGATAAGTTAAATCGAACGAGAAGCCACACGCCGATCGGTTTTAGCGCTTCCTCAATCAGGGGAACGACCAGCGCCACAAAGACTAGCGCGGCGAATAGGATACCAGGCTTGGTCAACCAGGGTGTTATTACCTGGAGGATCTCTTGTTCCGAAACTGTTCCCTGCTGGAAAGATTGCACGAGAGGTAGAAGTTGGTCTACCAGATCCGGCCTGCTGAACAGATAAATGGCTCCCATGATGATGAAGAAGATCAGGGCAGCGATTTCTAACCCTAATATTAACAAAGGCCCAAGGAACAGCCCGCTGCCGAACACGCCCCACATGCGCTGCGGCGATCCAAGCGGCAACCCGCGGGTCGCAAGGTAAACAATCCACAATACCGGCAATCCAACTGCCAGAACATGCAAAATTGGAAGGAAGAAACCCGGGAGACTGGAACTTCTGGATATGCGATCTCCAATCCATAACACCAGGGGTAATATGAAGATCAGCAACGTGGGCCTCAAGATGGCCGGCGCTGCTCGGAGTTGCATTACCGGGCGACCCGTCAGACGCCGCAGCGCATAATATGCCGAAGGGAAAACCAGCAAGCCACAGGCGGCCAACCCGGTTGCGAAAATAAACATAGGCAGCCCTTGAGCCTGTACAGCATCGTTAAATTGAGCGCCAATCCCAAGGCTGGAAGCGAATCCAAAAAGCAGCACCGCCGCAGCCGCACAGAAGAGACCAAAAACCGCCAGCAGGCTTAATCCAAACTGCCAAATAGAGTACCAATATCGGGAGTCTTTGGGTTGCGTGGAAATCAAGAGTTATACAAATATCCATCGCAGAAGGCTAGAAGGTACAACTAACTTCTAACCCTCTGCAACTATGGAGGAAATTTTTACTTTTCCTCGATTACGACATCCAGAATTTTATCGCCTGGGGGTAATTCTACGCCTGTCTGAGATGGATCACGCGCGGTGAGTGATTTTGCCACATCCAGGCCAGAGATCACCTTACCAAAGATCGTATAGCTGCCATCCAGTTGGGGAATTGAGGCAAAAGTGATAAAGAACTGGCTGCCATTCGTACCGGGTCCGGCGTTGGCCATCCCTACGATACCTGGTTGATCAAATTTCAGGTCAGGGGATATTTCATTATCAAATAAATATCCTGGGCCGCCGAAACCGGATCCGCTTGGATCCCCGGATTGAGCCACGTAGTCGGGGAGCACCCGATGAAAACTAACGCCATCGAACCAGTCATGATTGGCGAGGAAAATGAAGCTGTTCACAGCAAGGGGCGCTTCATCAGGGTAAAGGTCGAGCACAATGTCGCCTTTTTCAGTTTTCAGGGTCGCCTGATAACGCTTGCTTCGATCGATTGTCATCGGTGGGCATTCATCAAACTGGCGCTGCTCCAGCAGGATCGAGTCGACAATCGCCGAAAGTGTGGGGAGATCGGTTTGACCTTGATAGGGTCGTCCGTTGAAAATCAAGAAGGGTGTCCCAGGTATGCCAGCCGTCTGACCTGCATCCCAGGCATCCTGTGAAAGCTTCTTTAAAGCATCGCTGTTTAAATCTTGGGCGAACTGATCTTTGTCCAGACCAAGCTCTTCTGCTTTACCAATCACCCATTCCTGGAATTGGTCGACAGTCATCTGGCTCCATTCACTTTGAGCAGTAAATAGAACGTCATGCATTTCCCAGAACTTGCCTTGCAAGCCGGCCGCTTCAGCAGCCTGGACGCTTGATTTGGCCTTATCGTGAATTGCATCGAGCGGGAAATGGCGGTAGATGAAACGGACATCATTCGGGTACTTTTCAAGGAGTTGCGCCATCACGGGCGCAATCTGAGCACAGTACGGTCATTGAAAGTCGCTATATTCAATAATCGTGACAAAAGCGTCTTCGGGTCCTCGAGACCATTCCGTTGCGCCAACCTTTGGGTAGCGATCGGCCAAGGTAAGATCCGTGTGGGTGCTGGCATCCACGCGGCATTCTGGCTTGGCGGGCGTCAAAACAACAGTTGGTTCAGCATTTTGTGGGATGGTAGAGGCGAGTTGCTCTGTCGCAGTTGGCTGGGCTGCCGCGGCCAGGTCGACCGTGGAGGTTGGCCCGCTGAGAGTCGCAGAAGCAGGCGGCGTCAGGCCGGCGCAGCCTGCCAAAACGAGCGCGAGCGCCGCAATCAGGAAGAAAGGGATGGTTATTTTTCGAAACAATTCAAGGTTCTCCAAATCCAAAATTTTGGATTTATTGTACCAGCTAACCGGTCCCATTGGGTTAGGCGAATATTAACCTCATTCTTCCAGGGTGCTGATATCGCCTTCAGGCTGGCCAAGCGCACGCGCCTTCAACAGGCGGCGCATAATTTTGCCGCTGCGCGTCTTCGGCAGGCTGTCCAAGAAAGTGATATCCTCCGGCTTAGCAATCGGACCGATCTCGTGGGCGACATGATTGCGCAGCTCTTCTTTCAACTTGTCATTCTTTTCCACGCCAGCTTTCAAGATCACGTATGCATGGATCGCATTGCCTTTTAGCTCGTGGGGAAGACCGATGGCGGCCGCCTCGGCTACACTGGAATGGCTGACCAGGGCGCTTTCGACCTCGGCTGTGCCCAACCGGTAGCCGCTGACCTTGATAACGTCATCCATACGCCCGATAATCCAGAAATAACCATCTTTGTCCTTACGGGCTGAGTCACCGGTCTGATACAAGTTGCCAAATTTTCCCCAATATTGCGTCTGGTAGCGCTCTGGGTCGCGGTAAATCGTGCGCAGCATACCCGGCCAGGGGCTTTTAATCACCAGATAGCCTTCTTCGCCTGCCGCCACCGGGTGACCTTCTTCGTTGACGACGTCTACCTCAATCCCAAAGAAGGGCCGGGTCGCTGAGCCTGGTTTGAGCGACGTCACCGGCAGAGGGGTTATCATGAACCCACCCGTCTCGGTTTGCCACCAGGTATCCATAATCGGGCATTTTTGATTTCCGATCACGTTGTAATACCAGCGCCAGGCTTCGGGATTGATCGGTTCGCCTACGCTGCCCAAGAGCCGCAAGCTGCTCAGATCATGACGCCTGGCCCAGGCGTCGCCAAAGCGCATTAACCCGCGTATGGCTGTAGGTGCAGTGTACAAAATCGTAATCCCATAATTTTCGATCATGCGCCACCACCGGTTGGGGTACGGATGGTTCGGAGCGCCTTCATACATAAAGCTGGTTGCGCCATTCAACAGGGGCGCATAAACAATATAACTGTGCCCGGTAATCCAACCCGGGTCAGCCGCGCACCAATAGCGGTCTTCGTCTGTAATATCAAACACGTATTTCAAGGTTGTGTAGGTATAAACCATGTAGCCGCCATGGGTGTGTAAGATGCCTTTCGGACGCCCGGTGGTGCCGGATGTATACAAAATGAATAGAGGGTCCTCAGCGTCCATCGGTTCTGTGGAACAACTATTGTTCGAGATGGGCAGGCTCATCAAATCATGATACCAATAATCGCGCCCGGCCTCCATATAGATGCTTTGTCCGGTGCGCCTGACGACGATCACGCTTTCGATGGTCGCCTGGCGGGCGATTGCTTCATCGGCAATCTCTTTAAGGCCCACAATCTTGCCGCGCAGCCAGCCGCCATCCGCGGTAACCAACAACCGGCTTTGGGCGTCTTGAATGCGCTCGGCCAGGGCTTCGACGCTAAAACCGCCATATACCACGCTATGGATGGCCCCAATCTTAGCCGTCGCCAGCATGGCAATGACCTGCTCTGGAATGCGCGGCAGATAAATCGTGACGATGTCTCCCTTACGCACGCCCATGCTGCGCAACACATTTGCAAATTTGCATACTTCCCGATTGAGAGAAAAGTAGGAAAACGTGCGCGTGTCCCCAGGTTCGCCCTCCCAAATCAGAGCCAGCTTGTTTTTTCGGTAGGTCTTCAGATGGCGATCGAGCGCGTTGTGGACGATGTTCGTCTTCGCACCCACAAACCACTTATAGAAAGGCGCAGCGCTGTCATCCAAAACTTTGTCCCATTTTTGGAACCATTCTAATTCTTCGGCGCGTTCGGCCCAAAACTCTTCAGGTTTCTTGATGGAATCGTTGTATAGATCGGTATAGTTTTTTATAAACGCCGAAGAAATCGTTTCCGGCGAGGGAGAATAGAGCTCGACATCGGACGTAGTTAGGGCTGGCTGGCTCATGGCTTTCCTCCTAAAAATGATATTATCAGATGGGAATAGTCGTTATTATAATGTGAAAAAGTTGATCTAGAAAGTATTAATTATACACAGATCGCTGGGAATGTATTGACAAATACCAATTATGGCCTAAAATATTATTTAGGCAATCCTAAAATACGGCTGAGACAACGAAAAATAAGCCGTTTGGGGTTGTCATCTTAGATCAGGAGCGATTGTGAATTCCAAGCTGAGCGACGCACATACGATTCAATCAGCAGAAGAAGTTTTGAGCGGGCAGAGCAAGAAAGGCCGCCTGGGACGTCTGCTGCCCTTTCTTGGACCGGCCTTTATCGCTGGGGTTGCTTACATCGATCCCGGAAATTTCGCTACAAACATAGCCGCCGGATCTCAATACGGATACCTGCTTTTATGGGTGATCTTGTTGAGCAATCTCATGGCCATGCTTATCCAGTCGTTATCAGCCAAGCTAGGCATCGCCACCGGCAAAAACCTGGCAGAGCAATGCCGGGAACATTACAATCCGCGCCTGGTGATCGTGATGTGGATCGTGATGGAATTCGTGGCCATGGCTACCGACCTGGCCGAATTCCTGGGCGCTGCTTTGGGTTTTTATTTGCTGTTTGGCATCCCACTCTGGGTGGCAGGTCTGCTGACAGCCCTGGCAACCTTCTTAATCCTGGGATTAGAGCGCTATGGCTTTCGCCTGTTGGAGGCCGTGATCGCAGTCCTCGTAGGCGTGGTGGCGGTCAGCTATCTGATCGAAACAATCCTGGATAAACCCAATTGGGGAAATGTTTTCTACCACGCCGTGGTGCCTTCATTCGCCGGCCCAGAGAGTGTCGTGCTGGCAGTCGGAATTCTAGGCGCTACGGTGATGCCGCATGCGATCTTCCTGCATTCCGCCCTGACACAAGGCCGAATTGTTGTGCGCGAGCCGGTCGAAATGCGGCGCTTGTTTCGTTTCGAAGTATTGGACGTGGTTATCGCCATGGGGTTAGCCAGTCTGGTCAACGCAGCGATGCTGATTATGGCTGCATCCACGTTTTATTACCAGGGGCAGGTTGGGGTAGGCACGATTGAACAGGCCTACCGCACCTTGCAACCCTTGCTCGGAAGAGCAGCCGGGACTGTCTTCGCAATCTCCCTGTTGGCTTCTGGGCTTTCTTCTTCAACTGTAGGGACGATGGCCGGCCAGGTCATCATGCAGGGTTTCTTGCATCGCCATATCCAACCCTGGGTACGACGGCTGGTGACCATGGCGCCGGCGTTAATCGTCATCTTCCTAGGCCTGGATCCGACTCGCACCCTGGTGATCAGCCAGGTCGCGCTCAGTTTCGGCCTTCCTTTTGCAATCATTCCGCTGGTGATGTTCACAAGCCGCAAGGACATCATGGGTGTTCTGGTCAACCAGCGAATTACCACGCTACTCGCCAGCCTGACCGCAGTATTGATCGTTGTCCTGAACATCTTCCTGATCCATCAGGTCTTTTTTGGGAGATAATTCATGTTCAAGCATTTTCTGGTACCCCTAGATGGCTCTCGCCTGGCCGAGTCGGCGCTGCCGGTGGCGGCCTGCCTGGCTCAAAATCTACACGCTGCGGTTACCCTGACCCACCTGATCGAACGCAATGCACCGCAGGAAATCCATAGCGAGCGGCATTTAACGAATGTAGAAGAGGCGGCTGCCTACCTGAAGGAAATTGCAGCTACCGCCTTCCCTGTGGATATTGAAGTAGACTGGCACGTGCACACTGTGGCCGTCGAAGATGTCGCCCACAGCTTATTGGATCATGCTGAAGAGCTGGGCACCGATTTGGTCGTCATGTGCACGCATGGCAAAGGCGGACCGCGGGATTGGTTCATCGGCAGCATCGCCCAGCAAATGTTGGCGATCGGCTCGGCTCCGATCCTATTGATTCCTCCCGGTGATACCAATGCAGGGTCCTTCTGTTGCCGGCGCGCTTTGGTGACGCTGGACGGCGCGCCAGAACATGAACAGGGGTTACCCGTCGCGGCCGAGTTGGCCAAAGCGTGCGGGATGGCTCTGCATCTGCTCATGGTTATTTCCACCCTGTCCACGATCCAGGGCGATGATATTGCCGCTGCCACCATGCTCCCTGGAGCCACGCGCGTTCTTCTGGACCTGGCAGAGCAGGGCGGCAAAGATTATCTAAAAAAGCACCTGACCCGCTTCCGCCAGGCCGGGCTGGAGGTCAGCGCCGAAGTCGAGCGCGGCGATCCTCTGAAAGCGATCGTTAAAGTTGCCGAACGGGTCGAAGCGAACCTGATTGTGATGGGCACGCATGGCAAAACCGGCATGGAGGCATTCTGGTCGGGCAGCCTGACCCCTAAGGTATCCGCGAAATCCAGGGTGCCTTTACTTTTGGTGCCTGTAGGCGCAAAACAGACCTTCGTTGATTGAAGTCGATAGTGGTACAAGGAAACAATAGTATGGATTTATCTCAAGCAATCGAAGATTATCTCAAAGTCATCTATGAATTAACCCGCCAATCCGATCGCGCCACGACCAACCAGATTGCAGAAGCGATGAATATCACCCCGGCCTCGGTCCGTGAGATGATCAAGAAGCTGGCGGGGACCAGGCCTGCCCTGGTCGATTACAAGAAACATCGGGGCGTCGTCTTAACGGAAGCCGGAGAGCGAGTGGCTCTGGAAATATTACGTCACCATCGTTTGTTAGAGATGTTTTTATACCAGATGCTGGGTTACGGCTGGGATGAGGTGCACGAAGAAGCAGATCGCCTCGAGCACGTAATCTCGGAGGAATTCGAAGAGCGCATCGCCCAGGCCTTGGGAAACCCCCTGCGCGATCCACACGGCGATCCGATACCAACCCGCGATCTAAAGGTCCCCACCGAGCCAGCCTGCTCTCTTGCCGAACAAACAACCGGTGCGCAGGTGCAGGTCAGCCGGGTGCGCAGCGCGGACGCCCAGTTCTTGAAATATCTAAGCGAACATGGGCTGGCGCCGCAGGTGCGTCTTACAGTCCTGGATATTTCACCATTCGATGACAACCTGGTGTTGCAGATCGAAGGCCAGGACAAACCGTTCGTGGTAGGGCCTAAAATCGCAAAGATGATCTTTGTCGAGCCACCTGAGCGGCAATCATAAATCCCTGGCCTGGCGTGCGAGCCATCCACCTTGTGCAATCGCCTGGTGTTATACTTGCTTCACAATCGCAAAATCCAGATTGTTGACGAACAAAATCCAATCCTATCCGTTCTAACTTGACCCATCACTTAAGTATCGATTCAGGAGGCATCTCATGGAAACTTTAGGCATTGATATTGGAGGTTCAGCGATTAAAGGCGCCCCGGTTGATACACAAACCGGGAATTTATTGGCCGAGCGCCTGCGGATACCAACTCCAGAAATGCTCAAGCCAAAAGCCATGGCGGATATCGTCGCCCAGATTGCGCAGTCCTTCAGTTGGAGCGGCCCAGTAGGATGTGGTTTTCCTTCAGCAATGCATAAGGGAGTCGTCCTTACGGCTGCGAATATTCACAAGAAGTGGATTGGCGAAAATGCACAGCAGCTTTTCGCGGAGTCCACGGGCTGCCCGATGATTGTAATCAATGACGCCGACGCGGCCGGCATGGCCGAGATGGACTTTGGCGCCGGGAGGGGCCAGCGCGGGACAGTGATCATCGTCACTATCGGTACAGGTCTGGGGGTTGCCCTGTTCACCAACGGACAACTGTTTCCGAATGCTGAGCTAGGTCACCTCGTCATGGACGGCGAAGACGCCGAGACGCGCGCTTCCGATGCCGCGCGCAAGCGCGAAAATCTTTCCTGGGACAAATGGGCCAGGCGCTTCGATCGCTATCTGAATTATTTGGAAAAGTTATTTTGGCCGGACTTATTTATTTTAGGCGGCGGGGTTAGCAAAGAGTCGGAGAAATATCTACCCCTCTTGACAGTTCAAGCGCGTGTTGTGCCCGCACAATTATTAAATGAAGCCGGTATCGTGGGCGCTGCGCTGGCTGCCCGAGATTTAGGAAGCGCAAAAGGGGGATAAGCCCCGCTTAAACCCAAACCGTGCCTTGGGTATGGCTGCCATCCACATCCGTAGCACGGTCTTGAGTAAGGAGAATGTAATTACTATTATACAGATGCGATTTAGAGCATCATGAAGCATGGATAAAAGCTCTATTAATATTCTGCCAATTACAAAAATCAGGCGCCTTCAGGCTGCCTGATTTTTATTTAGAGAACCGCTTTCATTTCTTCCAGCGTAATTGGCCCCTGGCGCAGTATGATTGGCTCAGCGCCTGTGCAGTCGACCACGGTGGATGAACGTCCACCTGGCGTCCGGCCGCCGTCCAGGATTAAGGGAATCAGCCCTCCAAGCTGCTCGGAGACCTCTTCTGCAGTCGTTGGGCTAGTTTTTCCAGACAGGTTTGCCGAGGTAACCGCCATCGGACCACAACGGGAGAGCAGCTTGATTGCCGCCGGGTGATCTGGTATGCGCACACCGATGGTCGGCAGTGGCGAAAGGTTATCGGGCAGATCAGGGCTGCGCGGCACGACCAGGGTTAGCGGGCCCGGCCAGAAACACTCCGCCAGGCGCAGCGCGATCCGGTTCATTGAGTATGTTATTTTCTCCAGGTCTTCGTTTTTGCCTAGCAAGACTGCAATCGCCTTAGCGCTATCACGTCCTTTGACCGCATATAACAAATCGATGGCCTGGGCATTAAAAGCCAGCGCTCCCAATCCGTAAACGGTATCGGTTGGAAACGCCGCCACGCCGCTGGCAGTCAGGATTGACACCGCGCGCTCGAACGATTCAGGGGAAAAGACTGGCAAGATGAGAGTTTCCATCGATCAAAATAATCCATAATCCGTGGATAAACTGTGTCAGTGGTTCATTTCCCAAATGATGCGCAGCCCATCCAGAGTCAACCAGGGGGCGATAATCTTAAGCACGTTGGTTTCACGCGCAATGATCTCAGCTAAACCGCCGGTGGCGATAACCTTCATCGTAGGGCCTAGCTCTGCCTGGAAGCGCGCCACCATCCCTTCGGTAAGCGAGACATAGCCAAATAGAAGCCCTGATTGCATGGCATGGGTGGTATTGCGTCCGATTGCGGCCGGAGGACGTTGAAGATCCACACGCGGCAGCTTGGCCGTGTGCAGGAACAATGCCTCTGCTGCAATGCTAATCCCCGGAGCGATTGCTCCACCCAAATAATCTCCTTCGGCGGAAATCGCATCGAAGGTCGTGGCGGTGCCAAAATCGACCACGCACGCAGGACCCCCATACAAGCGCTGCACTGCCGCAGCATCTACAATCCGGTCTGCGCCAACCGCGCGCGGATCCTCGTAGCGAATGCGCACCCCGGTTTTTACCCCTGCGTCGATCACCAGGGGAATCTGGCCCAGGTACTGCCGACAGGCTTCGACTACCTTGCCGGTCAGCGGCGGCACCACAGAAGCCAGGCAGATGCCGGTCAGATCCATTTGGTCGCACCCGGCGTGACTGAGCAGTCCCAGGAATTGCAGGCCGTACTCATCCGGCATACGGTCATGTACCGTGGCCAGTCGCCAGTGAGCGCCGAGCTGCTCGCCCTGGTATAGACCCAGGGTGAGATTGGTATTTCCAATGTCGATCGTGAGGAGCATGATCGCCTCCAGGATTTCCTTAAGGATGGTATTCCGGCGCCTTAGCGCCCGGCTACAGTTTTACCCCGTTGCCTAGTCGCCTAGGATTAAATTATCAATCAACCGCGTCTTGCCTATATAAACCGCCATAGACAGGAGCGCCCTGCCAGGGATGGGACCATCAAGCTCTTGCAAGGTATCCGGGTGTGCGCAGGAAACATACTGGCAGCGAGCCAGCGGCTCAGCATTGATGATCTCGCTCATCACCTGGCGCAGCGCGTCCGCATCGCGTTCACCGGAGGCATAAGCCGCCCGAGCGGCTGCCAGGGAGCGCGAGAGAACCGTAGCAGCTTGCCGCTCAGCCGGATCCAGATAAGTATTGCGACTTGACATCGCCAGGCCATCGGGCTCGCGTTGGATCGGACAGATGACCACCTGTAGGGGGAAGTTCAGGTCGAGGGCCATTCGGCGGATCACCACCGCTTGTTGGGCATCCTTTTGTCCGAAATAAGCCTTATCCGGTTGGATGGCGTTGAATAACTTGGCCACGACGGTAGCTACGCCGCGAAAATGCCCCGGGCGCATGGCGCCTTCCAGCGGCTGGGTGACCTCATCCACGGTGACCCAGGTCTGGTAACCGGGTGGGTACATGATCTCTGGCGTGGGCGTCCACACCAGATCCACACCGGCTTCATTCAGCAAGTTCAAATCGCGCGGTAAATCGCGTGGGTAGGCCGCCAGGTCTTCCAGCGGCCCAAATTGCGTTGGGTTGACAAAAATGCTGACCACTACGCTGGCGCACTCCGCACGCGCAGCCTGTACTAATGAAATATGCCCATCATGGAGATACCCCATGGTCGGGACAAGTCCCAATGGACCGGCCAGGCCAGCGCGCGCCTGGCGCAATTCGGATAAGCTCGTGACTACGATCATGATGGTCCTGTTCCTATGTTGTTGATGCTCAATGCTTTGACAAGCTGCCATAACATGAGACAGACCGGCGTAGGGATGCCGGTCAGTCTTCCGGCCTGGACAATCGCTCCGCTGATGGCATCGATTTCGGTTGGCGCGCCGCGCAACACGTCCTGTAGCATCGATGAAAAATTCGCCGCTGTGCGCTTTGCGACCGCCTCGCAGGCCAAGACCGGATCTAGAAAGGGCAAAGCAATCTTTTTGGCCGCTGCCACCGCAGCCGTCTCCTGCGCCGCAGCGCCCATGACGGAGCGCGCCGTGGGCCGGGCAAGCAGCTCCCCATTCGGGACACGCAACAAAGCGGTCAACGGATTGATGGCAGCATTGATGACCAGCTTACCCCACAAGAGCCCATTTGCGTCCGGAGAAAACTCGATGATAAAACCGGACGCACGCAACACCTCGGCCAGCGCCGCCAGGCGCGGGTGCGCGTTGAGCGTCGTGGCCCCCTGACCGGCCGGGCGCACCTGGCCAGGTCCAACCAGATTCGCGCCGAGGGTCGTCACTCCCAAAGCGACGCGCTGCGCGCCAAGCGATTTTGCCAGGATTTCCTGGTTCCCAAGCCCATTCTGCAGGGTGAGCGCAAGCCCAACCGGACTGAGACATTCGACTAATTGCTGGGCGGCGCGTTCTGTCTGCCAGGATTTAACCAACACCAGGGCAAAGCTGGCTCCCTTACAATCTTCAACGCGTTGCGTGGCGACGACGGGATAAGCCACCTCGTCCCGATCCGGATCGAGCAGGCGCACGCCGTGCTTTTGTAGCGCCAGGACGCCTGCGGGCCAGTTGCCCAGCATTTTGAACGGCGCGCCGGCCTCTGCCAGGCGCGCGGCAAACAAGCAGGCCATCGCTCCTGTGCCAACGATGAGAAGAGAATCGGGATCACCGCTCATTTGCCAGCCGCGATTCCTCCTGTGTAGCGATGAACGATTGCCATTCTTCCTCAGACATCTCCACGCTATGCTCTTCGGCCGGGAAAGAGCAGCTTTCTACGTCTTTTTTATACTCCGCAAAAGCGCGCCCCATTTCGGCGTGTAGATTGGCGTATTTCTTGACGAATTTGGGCGTGAAACGGTCAAACAGGCCGAGCAGGTCGTGGGTGACCAGTACCTGCCCATCGCACCCGACGCCGGCCCCAATGCCGATGGTGGGGATTTCCAGACGTTCTGAGATTAATCGGGCCAGGCGCGCCGGGACAGATTCCAGGACGATGCTAAAGCAACCTGCATCTTGCAGGATCATTGCATCCTCCAACAGGCGGCGCGCGGCAGCCGCTTCGCGCGCCTGCGGGCGGTAACCGCCAAGCTGGTTTACGCTCTGTGGGGTGAGACCGAGATGACCCATCACCGGAATACCGGCGGAGACGATGGCGCGGATGGCGACCTCACGTTCTCGGCCGCCTTCCAGCTTGACCGCATCCATCCCGCCCTCTTGCAAGAAGCGCCCGGCATTCCGCACCGCATCGTTAATATCAGCCTGGTAAGACATAAACGGCATATCGCCGATCAGGAGGGCGAACTGCGCCCCACGCGCCACGGCGCGAGCGTGGTGCAGCATATCTTCCATCGTGACAGGCAAAGTGCTGGTGTAACCCAGCACCACCATGCCGAGCGAATCGCCCACCAGGATGCTGTCCAGGCCGGCCTGGTCGATCGCCAGAGCGGTGGGATAATCGTAAGCGGTGAGCATTGTAATCGGCTCGCCGCGCTGTTTTTTGCGCCGGAAGGTCAAAGTGGTGACCTTCTTGCGCGCGTTTCCGTTATTGGATGAGGAAATAGGTTGTGTGGACATGGTACCCTCCTTTTGGGGTAGAGGCCATTGAAATTGAACCGCAAAAGTCGAAAGTTTGCTCGTCTTGGTCGTGGATAGGGTCTTGAACCCTCACGATACAAGCAGCCAATCTATTATAACCGCTTCTTATCCCGGATGAGATAGGCTTTCGAGTTGAGGCAGATGGATGAGTTCGTGGCAGGTGAAATAACTGACTTGTTGAGAAAGTCGCAGTTCGCCAAACTCCTCATGCCGGCCGCCTCGGAGCCAATCTGCGAGAGGGATGCTTTCCAGGCGGGCCAGGGTCTGGCGGCGCGAAACACAGTAGGTCTCGAAAATCTCGCCCACCGAAACCGGCCGGTCGGTCTCGTTCGCCGCCCACTCAAACACAGCTTTTGATTCGAGAATCGGGTTTTCGTGATCGAGGATGAGGTTTACTCTGAAGGCAAGAACATCCTGTGCGTCGCGCAGATGCGAGATCGCCTGGCGGAGCGTCCAGCCGCCTTCATCCGGCGATTGGCGAGCTTGCGAGTCGGTCACATTCTCCAATAGTAACCTCAGCTTCTCGGGGGTCGAACGGAGATGATCCAGCGCAGCGAAAGGATCGAACGCATCGAGCCAGTAGATAGGGCGAAAGCGTTTGAATGTGGCAGGCTGCGAGCCGCAGACCGGGCATATCGCCGCCTCTCCGAAAGCGACATGCCCGCATGTCCGGCATACAAAGGGATCGGGCGTGGCAACATAAAGCGAGAGCCGCCCTTCAGCGAGAGCAGCCCGCGCCAGCTTCAGCGTGCTGATCAACTCAGGCTCGATATTCAAGGCTGACAGCGATTCAATCGCCCGGTCGGTTTCGATCAGCAGCGCAGCTTTATCCTTAGGAAAATCAAGCTGGTATGCTGCGCGGGTGAGGAATGAGTCGGCAGCCGCGCGCAGGAGTTTCGCATTGTTTAATTGGCCTTCGTCTTCCAGGCTGGCAGCGAGGGCAAACAGGTGGGTGAGAGTGTCAAGAGTCATCTGACCTCCGGAGGATTATTTCTTAATTATCGTATAATCAGGGGGTTACACCGAATAACCCATTTCAACCAGATAAGCCCCCAATTTTTCGGCCAGGATAGCCTGCTGCTCGGACGTATACTTCTGGCGGAAACGACCGCTTTTTCCCTTGCTGAAATGCAGGCCTTTCTGTTCAGCCTGGGAAGCCTGGGCTGGGCGATATTTCTCGACCACCTGTTGGATCGCCGGAGCGTTTACATCCAGGTTCAGGAAGCTGACCAGGCGGGCCGCTTCGGTTGAATAGTCATCCACCAGGTCTTCGTAACAGGTATGCAACACCTGCGTGACTTTAATCCAATCCTGAGAGATCTTGACATAATCCTGGATGAATTTCAGAGAAGCGTCGAAATCGGTAAGAGAGGAAAAGGCGTTGGGGCGACCATTGGCCAGCGCCCTTTGGCCATTTTCATAGGCAGAAAGCATCGCGTCGCGCGGGTCGCGATAGATGTAAGCCGCTTTCAATGAACCGCGGCGGATCAGGCGCAGCGCGGTAGGGGTCGGCCCGGCATGCGCCTTGATCACAAAGGTATTACCAACCAGAGAGGGGACCATCACCATCGCCAGACGGCGCGGGGTCAGCGCGCCGACGTTGCAATTCACTTCGGTCAGGATGCTTTGCAGGTGGTAACGCCGGCGGATCTGGCGGGCGTCCTGCCAACCGGCCGCCAGGGCCAGGTCATTAGTGAGATTATAGTACCAGCCGGAGCCGGCGCGCGGCATGCCCACGGATAAAATGATCATATCTTTTTATCATCTTATTTTTTCGCTGCTGCGCAGCGAAAAAATAAGAAAATTAAACCTTCAGTGCCTCTTTGGCTTTCTTCTCTAGTTTACCGCGTTCTTCGGTTTCCAGGATACGCTTGCGGATGCGGTAGTTCTGCGGTGTCACTTCGAGCAGCTCGTCTTCGCTGAGGTATTCAATGCTTTCGTCCAAGCTCATGCGGCGCGGCGGAGTCAGGCGGATGGTGGCGTCGGCGCGGGCGGCGCGCATGTTCGTCAGGTGCTTGGTCTTGCACACATTTACAGCGATGTCCAATGGCTTGGCGTGCTCGCCCATGACCATGCCCTCGTAAACCTCCACGCCGGGTTCGATAAACAGGATGCCGCGTTCTTCGGCATTGCGCAGGCCGTAGGTGTTCGCTGTCCCATTCTCCCAGGCAACCATGGATCCACGCTCGCGCCCGCCGATTTCGCCGGCTAGGGGCAGGTAATCGTGGAACAGCGTATGCATCACGCCCATGCCGCGCGTGGCGGTCAGGAACTGGTAGCGGAAGCCCAGCAAGCCGCGCGTCGGGGCGATATAAACCAGGCGCACATGTCCATCGGAGGTGTCCTGCATCTCGATCATCTGGCCGCGACGGGTACCGAGCATCTCAACCACCACCCCGACCGTCTCCGGGCTGGTTTCGATGTGCACTTCCTCGAAGGGTTCCAGGGTCTCGCCCAGCTCGCTCTCGCGCAAGATCACCTCGGGGCGCGAGACCTGGAACTCGTAGCCCTCGCGGCGCATGGTCTCGATCAGGATCGCCAGGTGCAACTCCCCGCGCCCAGAGACGATAAAGGTATCCGCCGATTCGGTCTCAGCCACGCGCAGCGAAACGTTCGAGCGCAGCTCGTCGAACAGGCGCTCGCGCAGCTTGCGCGAGGTGCTCCAGCGACCTTCACGCCCTGAGAAAGGCGAGGTGTTCACGCCAAAGGTCATGCGCACGGTTGGCTCTTCCACTTTGATTGTCGGCAGAGCGACCGGGTTGAGCGGGTCGGCCAGGGTTTCGCCGATGGCGATGCCTTCCAGCCCGGCCAGGGCGATAATCTCACCCGCCTGGGCTGCTTCTACTTCCACCCGATCCAAACCCTGGTGCACATACAAATAACGGGCGCGCTCGGGTAAGATGCTGCCATCCATTTGCATACGCGCCAGGGCTTGCCCGGCCTGGATCTGGCCGGCGAAAATCCGACCGACTGCGGTCACGCCGCGGTAATCATCGTAACCCAGGGTGGTTACCAACACTTGCAATGGCGCTTCAAGATCCACATGCGGAGCAGGGATGTGACGCAATATCGCCTGGAACAGCGGCTGCAGATTGGGTCCTAGCTCGGGTTCCAGGCCGGCGCGGGCGGTGATGGCATTGGTGTACACCACCGGAAAATTAGCCTGGTGGTCGTTTGCGCCGAGCTCGATGAACAGGTCGAAGGTCTGGTTCAGCACGCGCTGCGGCTCGGCGTCTTTGCGGTCGACCTTGTTGATCACCACGATGGCGGTGTGGCCCATTTGCAGGGCTTTTTTGAGCACGAAGCGCGTTTGCGGCATCGGGCCTTCCGCGGCGTCGACCAGCAGCAGCACGCCATCGACCATGTTCATCACGCGCTCGACCTCGCCGCCAAAGTCGGCGTGGCCAGGGGTATCGACGATGTTAATCTTGACCTGCTGCTTGGTGACTTCGTCCCAGACGGTGATGGCGGTGTTTTTGGCCAGGATGGTAATGCCGCGCTCGCGCTCGAGGTCGTTCGAGTCCATAATGCGCTCAGCGACCTGCTGGTTTTCGCGGAAGACGCGCGCCTGTTTGAGCAAGCCATCTACCAGGGTAGTCTTGCCGTGGTCGACATGGGCGATGATGGCGATGTTACGGAGTTCAGTTCTTTCTACAATCATAACGCTATCTCTTGCTTGATCTTTCGATCATTTTCATTGGCCTTGTATTTTCCAGGCGACGCAGCCGCCTGGAAAATACAAGATTAATTATTGATAACAATATTCAGCGGATGGGCATCGTGAAACCCATCCGCGAGGGGACGAATCTTATCAGAGGAATGGCAATTTGAGTAGAGGTGGTTTGCGGTAAAATATAAACTCTTCCCTTAACACGTAACTCGATTATCAGTGGGCGTTATCTTTGGAAGTTTACCTGCTCGGCCAATTCCAGGTCAATTACAATGGTGAGCCTGTCACCCAGCTTTACCATGCCCGCTTGCAGGAATTAATGGCCTACCTGTTGTTACAGCGTGGCAAGCCGGTTTCTCGCCAGCATCTTGCTTTCCTGTTTTGGCCTGAAACCAGCGAGGGGCAGGCACGCACCAACCTGCGTAATTTATTGCATCGCTTACGCAAAGCGCTTCCTGCTAAGCCAGCATATCTGAATACTGATGAAACGCACATCCAATGGCGTTCGGATATCCCTTACTTTTTTGACGTGGCTGAATTTGAAGCTGCAGTATTTCAGGTAGAATCTGCATCAAAGACCGCACAGACCGAATTACTTCAAAAGGCCCTTGGGCTATATGGCGGCGATCTGCTGCCCGATTGTTACAGCGATTGGCTGCTGTCCGAGCGGGAACGGCTGCGCCAGTTGCATCTGGCGACTATAAAAAAATTGGCTGAGCTTTTTGAAAGCCAACGCGCCTATTCTGAAGCACGCGCTAAAATCCAGTATTTATTGCGCCTGGAGCCATTGGATGAAAATTCTTACGCCTGGCTGATGCGATTGCATTCATTGGAAGGTAACAGGGGTGAGGCTTTGCACGTTTACCACACCTGCGCAGAAGTCATGAATCGCGAGCTGGGTGTCGATCCGGGTCCGCGCCTCCGCTTGCTGTATGAGCAATTGCTAGAGTCGCCCACCCCCGTTGCTTCTGTTCCGCCTGCGACAAACCTGGTGGCTCGCCAGGCTGAATGGGAGGCATTGACCCGCGCCTGGCGTGAGTTGATTGGCGGCAAGCGAACCATGCAGGTGTTTCTCATTACAGGCGAGGCGGGGATTGGGAAGACTCATCTGGCGCGAGCATTTATCGATTGGGTGCAACGCCAGGGAAATCTTACTGCGAAGGCAGTGTGTTATGAAACCGGCCAGGGGTTGGCTTATGCGCCATTGGCAGCCTGGTTAGCGGATCTGTTCAAACAAGATGAACGTACTTTTGATCGCTTGGCGCGGTTATGGAAATCAGAAGTCTGCCGTATTCTGCCCGAACTGCGCATTCGCTTCCCCGACCTGGACCGGTCACCAGCTTTTGCAGAGAAATGGCAGCTCTTGCACTTTTTTGAATCGCTGCACCAGGCCTTCAACGTCCAGCGCGCTCCTGTATTACTATTTATAGATGATATCCAGTGGTGCGACGCCGAGACGCTGGAGTGGCTGGTTTATCTGCAGTCAAGGCCTCTGGATCAGAAAATCGCGATTATAGCCACGGCGCGTAGCGAGGCTCTGCCTGGAGCCCACCTCGCAATGCAGGTAGTAAATTCCAGCGATCAAACTAACTTCATAGAATTACAGCCATTAGACAACGCCGAGACGCGCCGCCTGTTGGAACAGCTTACTGGAAAGCAGATCGATGCTAATCTAGCCGAAAAGATTTACTTGCTAAGCGAGGGCAATCCGCTGTTTGCTACCGAAATGGCCCGTGCCGGTCTGGATCGATACCTGAGCCAGTCAACCCCGTTACCGGAGCGCATCCAGTCAGTAATCGCATGGCGTTTGAGCCAACTCTCGTCTTCTGCCCGCCAAATTATCGATCTGGCTTCGGTCATTGGGCGCAGCCTTTCTTATGCCTTATTATTAACGGCCAGCGGTTTGGATGAAGGAACATTGGTCGATGGGATTGACGAAGCCTGGCGACAGCGAATTTTGCGCGAACAGGCCAGCCAAAATTATGATTTCAGCCATGATCGGATTCGCCAGGTAGTTTATGAGGGTTTGAGCCAGGCGCGCAAGAGGTTGGGCCACCAGCAAGTCGCAGCAGCGTTGGAGGTAATTCATTCAGGCAACCTGAACCTGGCTGCGGAGCAAATCGCCTACCATCTCGAACTTTCGGGTCAAACCGATCGCGCCGTTATGTTCTACGAGCTGGCTGCCCAAGCTGCCCACAGGCTTTTTGCTTTATCGCACGCCATCAAGCATTATGAAAAGGCGCTGCAACTGCTTGGATCGAAAAAAAATGCAAACCCTTTGGCGGCGGGCCTATACGAACAACTTGGCGTTGCACTATTCACCAGCGGCCAGTATGCAGCCGCCCGTCAGACATTGGCATCTGCTTTGGAATGCCTGGAAGCAGAGGATAGGATCAGTCATGCACGCCTTCATCGCCGCATCGCCCTGACCTGGTCCTCGCAGCAATTTTACGATAAAACTGGCCAGGCAATTGAAGATGCATTGGCGACTCTCGGCGAACAGCCTCCGGCCGGTTTAGAGACTGCCTGGATGCAAGAATGGCTGGAAACACGCCTGCAGCAAGTCGATTTTCTTTACTTTCAAAATCAACCAGATCAGATGCAACTGATCTGTGACCAAATGGAAGCACCTTTGGGGCTTTATGGCACAGTGGGGCAGCAGGCGGAATTCTATACGCTACGCAGCATGCAGGCGAATCGCCGCCAGCGATTCTATTTGACTGAGCAAACCGTTCAGTTCGTACAGCGCGGGCTTGAATTAGCAAAGCAAATGGGTGATCCCTTGATAATTGCCCGCAAACGTTTCGCTCTGGGTTTCAATCTGTTATGGTATGGCGACCGGCCAGCAGCGATCGAGCAGCTCAACCAGGCGTTGGCGCTGGCCGAGCAGATTGGCGCAACTTTTGTCCAGGACCAGGCACTGGCATATCTGACGATTTGTTACCGAATGAACGGCGACCAGGAGTTGGTCAGCCAGTTTGCCCGGCGAGCGCTGAGTTTGGCGAAAGCCGAAAGCCACCCTAATTACCAGGGTAGCGCCCTGTCAAACCTCGCCTGGTTGGCCTTTCATCAAGGTGATTTACCTGAAGCCAAGCGCTTGGGTGAGAGCGCCAGACCGCTGTTGGGGAATACAAAATACCCGTTTTTGTGGCTGGCCAATTTTCCCCTGGCAGCCGTGGCTGTAAGGCTGTGCGATGCACAAAGCGCTCTTGAGCGCCTTGCCGAAATACTTAGCCCTTACCAGCAGCGTTTGCCTGAGGAACTGGAAGTCAGCCTGAAGTATGCAATCGCTCAATTCGGTGAAGTTGGACCCGCAGCCGGCCTGGAAGCCGCCCGGCAGGCATTGGAAATCGCCAGTCGTCTCAGATATCTCTAGCTGCCCATTGAGCACATCTCACATTTCCTCAATAATCTAGTTAATCCTAATCTAATTTATCTACTATGAAACGCTCATCAAACGCCGGTTTTGATAAACTGGTGAACAATGAGTGAATTTGACCCGAAGACCTATCTTTTTACCTTGCGGATCTGGGCTGGGTCCGTAGATAGTAACCAGGTTAACTGGCGAGGCAAATTACAGGCGCTGCCGGATGGCGAAGCGTATTATTTCCAGGGATGGGAAGCGCTGGTAAACCGCCTGGAGACCATATTGAGGTCGGTAGAGTCAGATTCTGATCAATCAATAGAAAATAGTTTAGGAGAGTAAAAATGGACCTGATTGTTGGAGCAACTGGATCTTTAGGCGGGCGAATCACCCGTGGTTTACTGGCACAGGGTAAGCCGGTGCGTATCCTTGCCCGGCGCAACCCGCTATCGGAAGAGCTGGCCAAGCAGGGACGGGCGAACACGGTACAATCCCTGGTCGACGCTGGCGCTCAGGCAGTATTTGGCGATCTCAAGGAACGCGAATCACTGGATGAGGCAGTTCGGGGGGTGGACACAGTAGTCACAACAGCAACGGCCTCGCAGCGCGGTGGGGAGGATACCCTGAGATCGGTGGACATGCAAGGAATGCTGAATTTGATCGAGGCGGCTAAGGCGGAAGGGGTGAAGCGTTTCATCTATACCTCCGCTTACGGCTCTATTGTGGGACACCCGGTGTCGCTGTTCAACATCAAAGGTACTTGCGAAGCTACTCTCGAGCGGAGCGGCCTGGAATATACCATCCTCTGGCCGGCTGTCTTCATGGAGGTGTGGATTGGGATGGTGGTTGGAATCCCCTTGATAGCCAGACAGCCGGTCACTCTGATCGGTAACGGCGACCACCGCCATAATTTTGTCTCTGAAG
>JAYRNN010000040.1:0-2832 GCA_041912175.1 Anaerolineales bacterium
AGAGCTCGCCCGGGACGCCGACCGGCGTCGGTTGGAGATGGGCATCCAAGACATACGCCTGGGTGTTGGCAAGCGGCAGCCCGATCGGTATGCTGCTCGCTCGCTCCGGCAAAGCTTCGATTTCATACCAGGTCGCAAATGTCGTGCTCTCCGTCGGCCCATAAACATTCAGGAAATGCTCGGGCTTACCGGCGCGTAATACCGCCCGCGCCGCGTTCGCATCTGCAGCCTCGCCGCCAAACAGCAAATATTTCATATGGCCAAAGGCGCCTGGGCTTTCATGCGCCATATGGTTAAACAAGGCGGTCGTCAGAAACAGGATGTTAATATCTTTTTCGCGCAGATAGGCGGCGTAAGACCTGGCAGACAAGGCCGTTTCGCGGGTTACCCCGATGAGCTCAGCGCCGTTCAAGAGAGCGCCCCAGATTTCGAAAGTAGCCGCGTCAAAACTCGGGTTGGAGGCGTGTGCGATGCGATCGGTAGGCTGGATGTGAATATAGTTCGTGTTCAACACCAGGCGAGAAATGGCGCGCTGTGGGATCGCCACGCCTTTTGGCTTGCCGGTAGAGCCGGATGTATACATCACGTACGCCAGTTTTTCCGGCGAGGCCAGTTTTTCCGGCGAGGCCAGGCTATCGCCAGTGGCGGTGCAGGCAGGGTTTTCAACGGGTTGGGCGTTGATCTCAGCCGCATCCGTTTCCCGATCCACACACACAATCTGCACAGCTTCAGATAGATTGGCCTGGGCCAGCACATCATCCAAGGCGGCCAGGTGGTCGCTGCTGGTCAGCAAGAAGCGCACCTGTCCATCTTCTAACATGAAGGACAACCGGTCTGGCGGGTAGCTCAAATCGAGCGGCAAATAGGCCCCGCCGGCCTTAATCACGCCCAGGGTCGCGACCACCATCGCTATCGAACGCTCCATGTAGATGCCTACCAGTGAGACGACGCCGTGGCGTCTTAAATAGTGGGCAAGCTGGTTGGCGCGTTCGTTCAACTGCTGGTAGGTAAGCGACAGTACAGAAAACCGTGCTTGTTCGGTGTTTTCCCCATCCGGGAAGCGAATGGCAATCGCGCCCGGACGGGCGAGGACTTGCGCTTCGAATAGCTGCGCCAAGCCTTGCGTATGAGGATACTCGGTCTTTGTATCATTCCAACCCTGGGTTAATTGACGGCGCTCCGTTTCCGTTAACAGGGGCAGTCGAGAAACCCTCAACCCAACCCCAAAATCCGCCGCCACATCGGCCAAAAGCGTTTGGTAATGTCCCGCCATGCGGGCGATGGTGGCTTTATCGAACAAATCGGTGTTGTATTCGAACGCCCCAACCAGGCCGGCGCGGCCTTCCTCCATGAAGAGGGTCAGGTCAAACTTGGCCGTACCGCTTTCGGGTTCCAAAACACTCAAACGCGCCGAAGACAAGTCCAGGGAACCCAAGGGCGCCTCCTGGAGGGCGAACATAACCTGGTAAAGCGGCGTACGGCTCAGATCGCGCTGGATGTTTAGTTCATCCAGGAGCATCTCCAGGGGCAGCTCCTGATGCGCATATGCGCCCAGAGCCGTTTCACGCACCTGGCTTAAGAATTGTGCAAAGGTGGGATCGCCCGAAAAATCACCGCGCATCACCAGCGTGTTGATAAAAATCCCGATCAGACCTTCCAGCTCAGACCGATCACGGTTGGCAATTGGCGCCCCAACCCGGATATCCTCCTGGCCGGTATAACGGTAGAGCAAAACCTGGAAAACGGCTAACAAGAGCATGAAAAGGGTCGCATCTTCCTTCCATGCCAGTGTTTTCAGGGCTTCGCTTAAATCCTTGGGTAGAGCGAACTTGTAATAAGCGCCGTTGAAACTCTGCACACTGGGCCGCGGGCGATCGGTGGGCAGTTCCAGGACGACATCTGCGCCGCCGAGCTTATCCTTCCAATAAGCCAGTTGCTCCTCGAGCAAGGGCCCCTGCAACCGGTTACGCTGCCAATCGGCATAGTCGGCGTACTGGATGGGGAGCTCAGGAAGCAGCGAGCCGCCATGCCCGGCGTTTTCACTCGAGAAAGCCTGATAAAGCAAGCCGGCTTCACGGATAAAGACGCCAATCGACCAGCCGTCTGAAACGATGTGGTGGAAGGTCAAAAAGAGCACGTGCTGGGCGGGCGCCAACTTTACCAGGTTGGCGTGCAGCAATGGAGCTTTGGTCAGGTCGAAAGAATAGCGCGCTTCCTGATTGGCAATTTCCCGATATTTCTTTTCCCGTTCCGGGCTGTCCAAGGCGGTCAGATCCACAACCGGCAGATCGAGCTCGATGTGAGCTGCGATGATCTGCACCGGCTGGCCGCCCTGGGTGATGAAATGGGCGCGCAAGATATCATGCCGGCGGATGATCTCATTAAAGCTTTGGCGCAAAGCCGAAACATCCAGGTCCCCATCGATGCGCACGGTCGAAGCAATGTTGTAAAACGGGCTACCCGGTTCCCATTGGCTTAGAAACCACATGCGTTGTTGGGCATGGGAAAGTGGGAAATGGCTTTGATCCTGGCGCGGGGGGATTGTTTTCGCTGCCTGGGCGCGTTTGCCTGAGGCCAAACGCTTCGCCAGCAAGGCCTGTTTTTCAGGGGATAATTTGGCGATGCGGTCTATTCGATTTTCTCGATCGTTTTTTTCTTCGCTCATCCAACGGCTTCCTGTTTATCCTCACCTAAAACCTGGGAGGCTTCTTCGTCTGACATCTGCTCCAATTCGGCCAACAAGGCATCCAGGTCGTCTTTTTCATCCGCATCGACCAAACTTTTCATGATTACTTCAGCAATCCCTGCGACGGTTGGTTTTTCGAATAACTG
>JAYRNN010000041.1:0-10370 GCA_041912175.1 Anaerolineales bacterium
AGGTTGGCCAGCTCGGGTGGAATGCTCCCGCTCAGTTGGTTGCCGCCAAGATCAAGGCTCTGCAAGTTCGACAGGTTGGCCAGCTCGGGCGGAATGCTCCCGCTCAGTTGGTTGTAATTAAGATACAGGTTCTGCAAGTTCGACAGGTTGCCCAACTCAGGCGGAATGCTCCCGCTCAGTTGGTTGTCCGCAAGATACAGGCTCTGCAAGTTCGACAGGTTGGCCAGTTCGGGCGGAATGCTCCCGCTCAGTTGGTTATTGTTTAGGTTAAGGGTGCTGATGCGACCCATGTCGCAGGTTACCCCATACCAGCTACAGGGTGTGTCACTCGCCAGCCAGCCATCCTGTACCACCCAGCCATCCCCATTGGCGCTGTTGTACAGCGACACAAGCGCCTCACATTCGATCGAGGGGATTTCGGTCACCTGACTACACTCAAAGGACGGAGCAAGCCTGGCTTGCGCCATGATCGGGTCAGGCGCTGCGCTTGCCAGAAAGAAAATAAGTAAAATCGCAGCGCTTAATGGTCTCAGGTTGTTCGTTTTCATTGGAATCCCTCCTCTCACACGCCCGGTTCACACAAGGGTGACGCTAATCTTCCTCTTATTTTACTACGCGACTAAGGGCCTTGGCTGCCCCAATAATTTCTTTTGGGACAGAGCCCCTCTGTCAAAATGGCTTTGAACTTCAAGAAATCGTGTCACTTCAGATAACCGATTGACCCTTTTTCAACGGGTGTTAAAAACACCGGCCAAAATGGTTATTGACTCTGATATAAAATTTTGCTATATAAATTTTGATCAAGTAAATATTTGCTCGTAATATCGCATTAAGCATCACTCTGGGTGGGATCATAGAACTAGATGTTGGATCGAGTGATCCGCATTCGTTATCCCCTGTCCCGCTAAAGTTTGAAACGATCAAACCGAGTTGATTGAGAGGACTAAATGAACACTCGCTCGTACTTATTATCCGCCCTGATCGCCGGCGCGGTGATGGGTCTCTTAGGGAATCTGCCGCTGCTGAATTTCGTCAATTGTTTGCTTTGTTTTTGGGTGTGGCTGTGCGCCGGCCTGGCGGTTTTCCTTTATAACCGTATGCAGCCCAATGAACCCCGCCTGACCACCGGCCAAGGAGCTGGCCTGGGGGCTGTCACTGGGGTGGTCGGCGCTCTGGTGGGAGCGATCGTGTACGCCCTGACCGACTTTATCACCCTGCCCATCTTCCAAAACATCGTCAACGCCATCGAAGCGCAGGGAATTCAGACGCAACTATCTAGTGGCTTTTGGGGTTTCTTTGGGGTAGGCTTTTTTACCTGCCTCAACCTGATGCTCTATCCGCTCTTCGGCGCGCTTGGCGGTCTGATTGCCGCCAACCTTTTTAAAGGAAAATCCTGATAACCTCTCCCTTCAAAGCGTTATTTTATTTAGAGGCTGTCTCAAAAGAAGCTGGTTGTTAGGTGGCATAAAATCGTATTAACGGGCTGGAGCGCGCCCGTTATGCGGTTGTGGCAATCATATAGCGGAAGCTGTTGCTCAGGTGATACCCGCCTGAACTGGTTTTGTATGGCGCAATCGCATTCAAGATCGCCGCGCCCACCACCGCTTCGCCTTTGACCTGTATGGCCCGGATGGCCGGTCCCGAGGAAAGCAAACCGCGCAGCGCCGTCTCATCATCAGGATAGTCCCACGGGCAGGCTACCGTCTCAACCACACCCGGCTGCAAACCGGCTTTTTGCGCCAGGGCTTCCAGCGCGCCATCGGCGGATAGCGCAAACGGGCCGGGAGCGCCGGGCGGCGGGAGCAGCAATGCCCCCATGGCGGCGATATAGACGGTGGATTGGCTTTCTCCCGGCTTCCCGAAAACGGCCATCACAACGGAGCCAGTGCGCGACACCCGGCTGGCTTCTTGTAAGGCGGCCGCCGGATTGGCCGCAAACTGGAACGAGCTAAAGCCGGTCACCACATCGAAAGATCGGTCGGCGTAAGGCAATTCTTCCATCTCACCGGTGCGGAAATCGCCGCCCGGCACGCGCCGGCGCGCAATTTCGATAAGAGGCTCGGAGGCGTCCAATCCGCTGACCTGCGCGCCGCGTTTTGCCGCCATCTCGCAAAAGATGCCCGATCCACAGCCGATGTCAAGCAGCGTAGTTCCCTTGCTGACGCCCATCTTCTGCAGCGCCGTCTCGAAAATTGGAATCGCCACGCCTTCCTGGACCTCCGCCCAATCCTGGGCGCGCGCGCCCCAAACCTGTCCCTGTATAATTGCTGTACCCATCCATTCTCTCCTGATGCGTTGAATCTGTTAACCTGTTACGAAGTGGTCCAATGCCTGGATTATCCGCCACTATACGGACTAATAAGCTATTGTTAGTCCAAATAGGTATTATAATCGAGATTGCTGGATTTGGTAAATTGTTTGTTTATGATCATTGACAATAGTATCAATAGTGGTATCATTAAACCGTGTCAAAAATCACCGAAATCCTGATTGCCATGCGACGCAATCCCAAGGGGATACCTTTCGATGACCTAAGTAAGGTCTGCGATCATTATTTCGGGCTAGCGAGACAAACCGGCAGCAGTCATCGAATATACAAGACCCCCTGGCAAGGCGATCCACGGGTCAACATACAAAATGATAAAGGAATGGCCAAGGCCTATCAGGTAAAGCAAGTACTCAAGGCAATTGAGCGATTGAAGGTGCGAGATGATGTTGAAGAATGATCGTTATACTTACCGTGTCACCTGGTCTGAAGAGGATGCAGAATATGTAGGGCTTTGCGCCGAATTCCCCAGCCTGAGCTGGCTGGCGTCAGAACCGGAAAAAGCCCTGCTTGGTATTCGCCAGGTGGTCGCCGAAGTCGTCGCAGATCTGCAAACTAGTGGTGATGCTATTCCTGAGCCTTTGGCGACAAAGAAATACAGCGGACGATTCATGGTGCGCGTTCCCCCTGAGCTTCACCGCAGCCTGGCAGTCGAAGCAGCAGAGTCGGGTATCAGCCTCAATCGCCTGGCGGCTGATAAACTGAGCCGCACCCATTTGTAGGATTGGATTTGTGAATAGGTGGTCATAACAGGGGTATCGAGATGTCTATAGAAAAGCAAACGACGGAGCGCAGGCAGGGATACTGCGCCATGTGTGTTTCACGCTGTGGCTCGATTGGCGTGATCGAAGACGGTCGCCTGGCAGCGCTCGAGCCGGACCCTTCCCACCCGACCGGCAAAGCGCTGTGCGCCAAGGGGCGCGCAGCCCCAGAGCTCGTCTACCATCCCGGCAGGCTGCTTTATCCGCTGAAACGCACCCGGCCCAAGGGCGACCCCGACCCGGGCTGGCAGCGTATCACCTGGGAGGAAGCGCTGGACCTGACCGCGGCCAACCTGCAGAAGATCGCCGCCGCGCACGGCCCGCAGAGCGTGGTATTCAGCGTGTCGTCTCCCTCCACCTCGGCTTCCGACGACTCGACCGCCTGGATTACGCGCCTGATGAACGCCTTTGGCAGCCCCAACTTGTGCAACGCGATGGAATTGTGCGGCTGGGGCCGCTACCAGGCGACGACCTATACCTTCGGAGCGCCGGTCCCTGGGGCCTATCTGCCGGATTTGGAGCAGGCCGGTTGCATCCTCTACTGGGGTTACAACCCGAACCTGGCCCGCCTGGTGCATGCCACCGCCACGACGGAGGCCCTTAAACGCGGCGCGCGCCTGATTGTGGTCGACCCGCGCCGCACCGGGGTGGCAAAAAAGGCGGACCTGTGGCTGCAGGTGCGCCCTGGGACGGATGCCGCCCTGGCCCTGGGCATCGCCGGGGTGATGATTGAGCGCGGTTGGTACGACCAGGATTTCATCCGTGAATGGACCAACGGCCCGCTGCTTGTCCGTACGGGCAGCGGTCGCCTGCTCACCCAGGCTGACCTTGTGGAGGGGGGAAGCGCGCAGCAGTACGTCGCCTGGAACGAGGCGAGCGGCGGCCCGGTCGTGTACGACCCAAGCGCCGGTCGCTATGCGTGCAGTCCGGCGCAGCTTGCCCTGTTTGGCGCGTTCACCGTTCAGACGCGGCAGGGTGAAGTCATCTGCCAGCCGGCCTTTGATCTCACCACTGCGCTCTGCCGCCGCTACCCGCCCGAACAAGTCGAAGCGATTTGTGGGGTGGGCCGAGAGCAGGTGGAAGCGGCTGCACGCATGCTCTGGGGTGCGCGGCCCGTGGCGTACTATGCCTGGAGCGGGGTGGAGATGCAGACCAATTCCACCCAGATCGCCCGGGCCATCGCTCAGCTATGCGTGCTGACCGGCAGCTTCGACGCCCCAGGCGGCAACGTGCTGTTTTCAAGCGTGCCGGCCGCCAATGTGGTCGGCTTTGAGTTGGCGCCTCCCGGCGGGCAGGCGAAAGCGCTCGGATTGATCGACCGGCCGCTGGGACCTTCGCGTTGGGGGTTTGTAACCAGCGCTGAGGTGTACCGGGGCATCCTGGAGCAGCAGCCCTATGGCGTGCATGGATTGGTCGGTTTTGGCGCAAATTTGCTGCTCGCCCACGCCGACCCCCTGCGTGGGCGGGAGGCCCTGGCAAAGCTCGATTTCTACGTCCACGGCGACCTTTTTATGAACCCGACGGCTGAGATGGCCGATATCGTCTTGCCCGTCGCCAGTGCATTCGAACGCGAAGCGCTGAAGATCGGCTTTGAATTGAACCAGGCCTCCATGGCCCACGTGCAACTACGCCAGCGCATGGTCCCGCCGCAGGGTGAATGCCGCTCTGATACTGAGATCATTTTTGCGCTGGCCTGCCGGTTGGGTCTTGGGGCGCATTTCTGGGACGGCGATATCGAAGCCGCCTATCGTTACCAGCTTGGCCCATCGGGGATCACGCTGGAGGCGCTGTGCGCTCAGCCCGGCGGCATCCAGCTCCCGCTGCAGACCCGCTACCACAAGTATGCCGGGCAAGAGAATGGCATCCCGCGCGGGTTCAGGACGCCCACCCGCAAGATTGAGCTGTATTCGGAGACCATGCTGCTGCACGGCTACCCGCCGCTTCCCGAATACCAGGAGCCGCTGGTCAGTCCGGTGTCACGGCCCGACCTGGCGCAGCGCTACCCATTGATCCTCACCTGCGTCAAGAACACCCTGTTCTGCGAGACCCAGCACCGCGCCCTGCCCAGCCTGCGCCGGCAAGCGATGGACCCGGAAGTGGATCTGCATCCGGCGGCCGCCGCCGAGCGCGGCATCCAGCGCGGCGATTGGGTGCGGGTGGAAACGCCGGAAGGCAGCGTGCGAGCGCGCGCCCGCTTCAATGAAACCTTGCAGCCGAACGTGGCCTGCGGGCAGCACGGCTGGTGGCAGGCCAGCCCGGAAATCGGCGCGCCGGGCTATGATCCCTTCAGCTCCGACGGGGCCAACTTTAACCTGCTGATCAGCAACCAGGCGATTGATCCGATCAGCGGCTCCGTCCCGCACCGGGCGTATGTGTGTGAGATCCGGCGGGCGGAATAAAGTTGTCTTTACATATGATGCTGAGGAGAATGTCATGAATATGCCGATTGATTGGTTGCTTGAGGGGGAACCGTTTATTGAGCATCGCACCCGGCGTGATTTGTTGGATCAGCCAGAGAATTCCCCCCAGGTAATAGCGGCGCGTAAGTACACGTTGGCAAGCCGACCGGTGATAAACCTGGTGACCGAACTATCAAACTGGCCAGGAACGGTCATTTCCAGCCATAAAAGCGCCGGACAGCCATTTCACAAGTTGACTTTCCTCGCTGATCTGGGACTGGCAGTAAATGACCCAGGCGTTGAAATCATTGTCGCGGCTATTCTCAATCACCAATCGGCTGAAGGGCCTTTCCAGATGCCGACAAACATCCCCGTAAACTTTGGGGGAACTGGCCAGGATCAATGGGCCTGGGCGTTATGCGATGCGCCGTTAATTGTTTATGCGCTGGCAAAATTAGGGCTTCAGAATCACCCGGCGGTACAAGCTGCCAGCGATCACCTCGTTGGTCTGCTGCGCGATAACGGCTGGCCTTGCGCCGTCTCAAAGGAACTGGGAAAATGGCGCGGGCCGGGGCGAAAAGCGGATCCCTGCCCGTTTGCCAATCTGGCGATGCTTAAAGCCCTGTCCGAAATCGATGCACTCCATGACAGCCCAGCCTGCCATACCGGGGCGGAAACGCTACTGACCCTTTGGGAAAACAGTCATACGGAGCACCCGTATCTGTTCTACATGGGCGCCGATTTCCGTAAGATCAAAGTCCCGTTCATTTGGTACGATCTCGCCCACGTGTTGGATATCCTCACCCGATTCTCCTGGCTCCGGAATGACCCACGACTGCTCGATATGCTGGATGTATTGAAAAGCAAAGCTGATCAACAGGGTCGCTTTACGGTTGAATCGGTTTGGACTGCCTGGAAGGATTGGGAATTTGGGCAGAAGAAAAACCCCTCCCGCTGGTTGACTCTGCTTGCCTGGCGGATCATACGTCGAGTGGAGCCTTCTACGATGTAATCCCACGCTGCGCGGTGAGTATCAGTTGGCTGTGAAGTTACAAGATTTTTTATCAAAATCCGGTGTAGATGGTTGCTGTCGATGTGTTCAGCACTGGTATTTAAGGCTTCCTGGCTTTTTTTTAGTCTGCCATAATAATTGTTGGAACAACTTTCTGCGCCCTCGCCAGTGAAGGCATTCAAGTATGTATTTCGGTTGACAAAAACAGTAGCAGATGTAATCTTATCGACTGCCAACCTAATTATGGCGTAGGAATCTGCTGTTATTCCAGTTCTTCTAATTACTGAATTTCGAACGCCTCAATTGGCTCATTCACAAAGGTCGCTTGATAATCCTCCCGCTTTAAGACCGTATCATATAAGCCAATATCTTCACCTTCATGCTTGTTGATTCCGGTATATGCCAGGCTGGCATCTTCATAGCGTTTAAATTTATAGACTGCATCATTCATCAGCGAACTATTGAAAACATTGAGACTGACCAACAATTCAAAATCCTTTACTTCCAAACCGGTTACGCGCTTAAATAGCCCCGGTTCCAGCTTCGTAATGACATCACGTAAAGTACGTTCACGATAATCTGTGAGGTACATAAATATTGGGATACGGGTGGCGAATTTGATCAGCTTTTCCTGGATCAGCTTTCGCTTGGACTTGTATTCTTTCTCTTCTTCAGTCAGGGCGCGCTTTTCTTCGGGCGTTATTGTCTGATCGTTGGCTTCGCGCCTGGCCTTCTTCACTGCTTCTGATTTATTGATGATCGTCTCAATATCCTGGTTTAAATTACGAAAACCTTCGATACTCATCAGAGCCTTCATCGCGGCTTCACTTGCCATCAACCGTACTAAGGTATCATTATCCACATTGACCAACAAGGCGCTTTCCCAACGACGGGCAAGCAGCGTGGCCGTCGTGCCGCTCATGGCAATATCTAAAATACCTGCCGCATCAACCTGCCTCATCGAACTACCGTCATAGGCCAGCACGGGAAGGAAATTGATGAACTCTGCAACTTTGGATTCGG
Source organism: Anaerolineales bacterium (assembly GCA_041912175.1). Taxonomy (GTDB): domain Bacteria; phylum Chloroflexota; class Anaerolineae; order Anaerolineales; family UBA4823; genus CAZAGA01. Next base: position 7,522 of record JAYRNN010000041.1, read on the forward strand.
GGCTTACCTTTTCGTCCAGGTTAAGCCGGCTTGCATATTCGGCGATTTGGCGTAAGGCCCGGTCAGGAGCGAAATCGAAGACATAACATTCAAGTTTGATTATTTCTTCGCTATTGGGATGCGCACCATCAGGATTATTGATCGTCCAAGGCGATTGCACGCGAAAGGCCGCTTGAAAATATGTTTCAGGGCTGGATGAGTTGCGCAGCATGAAAATCCCCGTCCATGGTTTGACGGTAACGCCCGTTGTCAATTTGCCGCACGTCAGGGTGATTGTCTTGGTTAAAAGCGGGTCGCCCATCTCTTTCTGAACGGGATCAAGCGCATCTACGCCAATGCCTGCTTCAGCGCCTGCCGCCACTATTACTTTATATTCATGATAGAACTTGTTTTGCTTCTGTTCCAACAGGTTTTTCATTGCATGGCAGGCAGCCACACTGGGTAAAAACCAAAAGGTGTGCGATAAAACATTCAAAAGCCGGACATCCGAGAAAGGCAAGGGTGGTTTCCTGGCGCCGAGTTTGAGATTATCTACAGTTGTTTCTAGAAATGCACCACGGATTAGATCAAGCCATTTCTGAACCTCTTCCTCGTATTTGAAGCGAGCGAATAAGCCTCTTCCCTCAGCAGAGAAAAAGACGTTCAGGTCAAATTCGTTATACTCGCCTTGTAAGGCAATCTCGCGAATGGAATCAGGTAGCTGGTAGGTCAACATAACCATGCGTGGCAGCATGGCATAGGGATTTTCATCTCCATGCCAGATCTCTTTGGCGCGCTGTTCATCCGAATAGGTCCAGTTGAATATTTGATCTTCAATAAACTCGCCTGAGGCAATCGCGCGGAAGGGCGTGCCAGAGAGATAGAGATAGGCGTCAGTCGTAATGGGTAGAAAGTCTTCGATTTCTTCGGCGCCTTCTTTCAAAAACTCTGCACCCTGACCTTTGGCAAACTTGATTTCTGCTTCGTCTTCTGCTTCAAATAAGTCTTTTGCTTTTTCGCGCCATGCCCCATAATGATATTCATCTAAAATTACACAATCCCAATTGGTAGCATGCACCCACTCGTTTTTCGTTTTAATGCCGCCAGTACTATGGTTTTTCCCAAGATAATCCTGAAAAGAGCCGAAACAAACGATGGGCTTACTTTTATCGGCTTTTTCGTAGGAAAGGCCGCCAGGTTTGATAAATTGCCAGCCGGCAAAATCTACATGGCCTTTCAAATCGGATTCCCAGGCGCTTTGCACGGCCGGTTTGAAAGTGAGAACAAGCATCTTATTCCAGCTCATTTCTTTCGCCAACTGATAGGCAGCGAAAGTCTTGCCAAAACGCATCTTCGCATTCCAAAGGAAGTGAGGGATCTTTCCTGTATTTCGTCTATTAAAATTTCTAAAATAGGCTGCGGTTCTTTCTACCGCTTCCTGTTGTTCAGGGCGCATTTTGAAGTTTAAGACACGGCGTTCTTCGTTCAATTCGCCGCGTTGGATGGCCAGGATAGCGGCGCGCACGTCTTCTTCCGAACAGGCGAACCACTCGCCTTCGGGGTTTTGAATGCCTTGCTCGCGCAGCCAGCGATGTATGTCGCGGTCGGTAAAGGCCGTGCCGTCATTTCGCATGGCAGATTCTTCCAACGCGATACGGTAAGGTGGATCTCCTGGGCGGACAGTTGGGTACTGGGCGGCTACCCGGTCGCGAACGCTTTTCGTAGTGTAACCAACTTTATATAATCCCGTGTATTGGGGATTGGTATCCAGGTAGGCGTAAATTTTGGGAGAAGATTCGGGGCGAGGCGGAAAAAATCCGTTACTCATCGTTGTTTTCCCCATTTCCTGCTGGACGAACCATCTTTTCAATAAAATCAATTTCTGCTTTGGTCAAATTATATTTCTTATATAACTTTTCATCTGACCATGTTTCATTGAAACCTTGCATCGGAATGAATGTATAAATCTTTCGTCTCGACTCTTGTGAAATTTTGACTAAGGCCAATAAGAAATGAAAGAATTTTGTTTGAGTGTAACTAATGATATTTTCTGCTGTCTGCCTTTCCTCAAAAGGACCAATTACCAAATAGGTTTCAGCGCAACAAGAGTTTGGATCTCCAAGAAATGGTCTCATCCAGTCTTTATTTATATTGCCTATTCCCCATGCTTTAGGAACATAGATCTTATACTTTTCAATCCAATCAATATTCTTCCTGATAGTATCTCTGCCGATATAACCAACACCCTCTTTTCTCCAACCATAGTAGTAGAAGACGACTGAATTCTCAAAAGATTTTTTTGTGTACTGAGGTGGAATTCTTTTATAACTATTTTCAACCCGGACATCGAACCCGAATGGGTCATTGGCGCTAACAAGGGATGCAAAACTCTCCTCGTTAAATTTTCTTACTTTATGTAAAATTGAAATCGCCTCATTGTATCTAATGAATGTTTCTGCGCCATCTTCCAATAAGGGTCTCTCAGATTCAGAGACGATTTTGTCTTCTTCGTGTGTATATATTTTGCAATTTCCTTCATTATCTCTATCCCAAAGAAAATAACATACTCCACCCTTGATTTCTACTCCTGGGAAACAATCGGAAGCATTCACAAAATCATGAATCGCTCTGATGTGATTGTCACTAAGCATTTCGTCTCTAAATTCATCTAAACCTCTGCCTCCCGTAAACCAGCGTGAGGGAATGATCATGGTCAAATATCTTGGAGAAAGTTTCTTCGCTTGCAGAACAAATTGATGGTAAATGGGAATTGCGCTTGCTCCATGTCCCCCATCGCTCAATTGATACGGTGGATTTCCAACGATAACATCGAATTGCATATTGAAAATCTCCTCAGGGTTCTCCATATG
>JAYRNN010000042.1:0-16140 GCA_041912175.1 Anaerolineales bacterium
CCTTTTTTTGTCTCTCGCTAAATTGCACCGATTATTCCCGTTGTAGGACTGTTTAGTCGTTCTTTCTAGACAGCCCCATCATTTTATTTAATAGAAAGGGTGTGGTTATTGGATTCCGAATACCATATTTACATCGATCTGTAACACCATTTGACCGGCCGAGACTGGGACGCTGGGTGAAGCTGCCACTGCTGCGCCTCCGCCCATGCCCTTTTCGTACAACGGTGACGGTGATTGGGTGGTGTAAGCGTTGATCGTTTGCACCGGGCCGAGACCAACTCCGGCAGCATCAGCCAGCTCCTTCGCCTGGGCTTGAGCATCGGCCACAGCCAATTTTCGGGCCTCTGATGTCGCCTTTGAGCGATCGGCTACGTCGAATTGGATGCCGTAGATGTTATTCGCGCCAGACTTAACCGCTGTATCCAGCAGATCGCCGATTTTCGTAATATCGCGCACGGTCACGAAGATCTGGTTGTCCACAACGTAATTGATTTCACCGGTTGGCTTGCCGGTCTGGTCATACTGTTGCTGTGGGTAGATGCTGAAGTTGGAAGTCTGAATATCTTTCGCATCAACACCCATATCGACCAGGGCCTGCTTAACTTTAGTGGCCTGGGTATTGTTATCAGCCACGGCCTGAGCTGCATCTTTGTTCTCGGTGTGAACCCCAATCGTCACATAAGCAATATCAGGGGTTAAGTAGACCTTGCCGGTGCCGCTGACGCTGATCGTGCGGTTCACTTGCGAGGAAGTTTGATCCCCGGTTGTCTGATTTTGGGCTTGTGCATATGCAGAGCCTGCGTAGGCGCTCAATAGCGCGGCGACTAAAATCAGAACAGTAAGAAGAGAAAGTTTGTTACGCATGGTGACTCCTTAATAGATTGGATTGTGTTGGATCCTATGTTTGGCCTGAGTTTATTCGTCATCACGAATGGCCATTATGGCGAATAGACGCCAGAAGAATTGGAAAAGTTCCATGATTATAACCTGGATGGATCGCTTAATTCCTCAATTGAAGATAGCAAAACTCCAAATTTATATACATTTCTAACATCCTGTAAACACTCCCATCATGTTCTCAGTGTTATAATTCTTCATGACCGGGGGAGAACCCCGCGTCGGAAGGAAGGTTTTTTCTTATGATGCGATTTGATCGATTTACTGAGCGGGCGCAAGAGGCGGCTCAACGGGCTGCAGAGATCATCCAGCGTTATGGGCATAATCAAATTGATACAGAACATATCTTGCTGGCCCTGATTGAGCAACCTGGAGGCGTGATCCCTCAGATTTTGGAAATTTTAAAAGTAGATGCAAGTGCACTGACTGAACGGTTAGATTATATTCTACGTACGAGTCCAAAAGCCAATATATTTGGCGGTGGGGCGGGTCAAATATTTATCACCCCGCGCGTCAAACGGATTATTGATCTGGCCAATGAAGAAGCAAATCGCTTAAAGGATGAATACATTTCAACCGAACACATATTTTTGGCGATTTTGAGCGAGCGCTCGACGCCTGCAGCCCGTTTGTTAGAAGGCGCCGGCGTCACTCGCGATCGGGTCTACGATGCGATCCAGCAGATCCGTGGCGGCCAGCGTGTGACGGATCCACAAGCAGAAACTCGCTATCGTACACTCGAGCGTTATTCGCGAGACCTGACACAATTATCTCGGGAAGGTAAGCTAGATCCGGTTATCGGTCGCGATACAGAGATTCTGCGTGTCATCCAGATCCTTTCTCGCCGCACCAAAAATAACCCTGTTCTGATTGGCGAGGCTGGTGTAGGGAAGACAGCCATCGTTGAAGGCCTGGCGCAGAAAATTGCAAGCAATGATGTCCCTGAAATTTTAACCGGCAAGCGCGTCCTGGCTTTAGATCTGGGCGCGATGATCGCGGGTTCTCGCTTCCGAGGTGAATTCGAAGAGCGCCTGAAAGCCGTTTTGGATGAAATCGAACGTGCATCTGGTGAGGTAATTCTATTTATCGATGAGTTACATACCGTAGTTGGCGCAGGCGCTGCTCAGGGTGCGATGGACGCATCTAATATGTTGAAGCCAGCCCTGGCGCGCGGTGAATTACAATGTATTGGCGCTACAACACTGGATGAATACCATAAGCATATTGAAAAGGATGCTGCCCTGGAGCGTCGCTTCGCCCCAGTTTACGTTGAAGAACCCAATGTAGATGATACGATCCAAATGTTGTATGGCCTGCGCGATCGCTATGAGGCCCATCACAAAGTACGTTTTTCGGATGCGGCTTTGGTGGACGCGGCGCGTCTCTCGGCGCGCTACGTTACCGACAGGCATTTGCCAGATAAAGCAATTGATCTAATGGATGAAGCGGCCGCCAAGCTGCGTGTGGCGCTTTACTCGCTGCCGCCGGAATTGAAAGCAATGAAAAGCGAGATCGACCGCATGGCGGCAGAAGAGGAACAGGCCGGCCTGGAGCGCGATTATGAACGGGCGGCGCAGAAAAAATCTGAGCGCCTGCGCCTGGATACCGAATTTAACCAATTACGCGACCAATGGGAAGCTGAACACCACCTGGATGAGGTGGTGGATACTCGCGATATCGCTGAAGTGCTTGCGCAATGGACTGGCATCCCGGTCAGCCAGATGATGGAGACCGAGGCGCAGAAGCTGCTGCAGATGGAAACCCGGCTTCATGAGTACATCATCGGCCAGGATGAGGCCATTCACGCGATTTCCGACGCGATCCGCCGGGCGCGTTCTGGCCTGAAGGATCCCCGCCGGCCGATTGGTTCGTTCATCTTCATTGGCCCCTCAGGCGTGGGCAAGACCGAGCTGGCAAAAGCCCTGGCGAGATTTATGTTTGACGATGAAGATGCGTTATTGCGCGTCGACATGAGCGAATATCGCGAACAACACACAGTCTCACGCTTGTTTGGCGCGCCGCCGGGCTACGTCGGCTATGAGGAAGGCGGTCAACTGACCGAGGCTGTGCGTCGTCGCCCGTATCGCGTCATCCTTTTCGATGAAATTGAAAAAGCTCATCCTGAGGTTTGGAACGCTTTGCTGCAAATCCTGGATGATGGCCGTTTGACAGATGGCCAGGGACGCACTGTAGACTTCCGCAACTCGGTTTTAATTATGACCAGCAACCTGGGCACCGAGTATGTGCGGCGATCAGGAACCTTGGGCTTCGTGCCGCGCAGCGCCGGCCCTGAGGAGCGTCAAGATCAGGAGAAAATCGAAAAGGCCCTCAAAGGCACTTTCCGTCCAGAATTTCTTAACCGGATTGACGAGATCATTACCTTCTCGCCGCTTTCCAGGGAGCAAATGGCTGAGATCGTCGACCTACAGATGAAAGAAGTGGCAGAACGGTTGGGGGAAAGTGGGCTGAAAGTTGAGCTGTCGGTTGGCGCTCGGAAATGGCTGGCTGAGAAGGGGTATGATTCTGCCTTTGGCGCCCGCCCATTACGCCGCGCGCTCCAAAAGTATGTCGAAAGTCCGCTTTCGGTTAGCTTACTGAGTGGAGAATTCCAGCCAGGGCAGACGATCAACGTGGATGTCGATGAACAAGGCGATAAGCTCATCTTTCGCCCGATTGGCGATGGCATCCCCGCCCAGGCTTTGGGTCAAGTCACTGCAAAGAGTTAAGAATGACGATGCCGACTATAAATAATTAGCCGGCATCGTCAATGAAAGTACCGCCAGAAATTTGGCGCGCAATGATTTTCCTCTTACTGTCGAAAGTCAGTTCAATCTCGATTTGTTGGTAACAACGGTTTTCTCCAATGAGTGTTTTACGGCTGAAATAAGTGGGGTTGGTAGTGGTCTCGCCGTACTCAATACTCAGGTCATTACGCAAATCGATACGGGCAATAATCAGCTCACCGCAACGATTGCACTTAACCGTGACATGGGTTGCGAAATCCGGCGCCTTTCTGGTTTCGGAGCCGTCGAAGAGAGAGGCAATTTTCTTGAAGAATCCCATCATTTATCCTTTCTGTCGACGCGAACGGAAGGATGATTTTAGCATTTATTCCGTAGCGTCTACCAAGCGCGCCAGCAATCCATCATTTGAGGTGCGAAAGGCTGCCACATTTACCTGACTGCCGGCCATCGGTGAGCCATGTACCAATGTATCATTGTCCAGTTGGACGGGTACGCCAGAAATGGTCAGGGTTTGAGGAGATATTTCTTCCAACACTCCTCTGAATGAATATTCACGGGGTCGGATCTGCGTCACCAAAACAGATCCATCTGTTTGAAGTTCGCCCGATACACTTGCCCAGATATTTTCTTGAACTTTTCCCACCATCTGGACTTCAGGTGGAAGCTGTAAAGGGATGCCTCCGACTGTCCAGAATCCTTCTCGGGGTTGTTGAAAGAGACCGGCAAAACGCACATTTGCCTGTGCGTTAAGCGCTGCCAGGGATTGAACCTCGTCCAGGCGCGCCTGGTCGTAAGCGCGTTCTAATATCAATCGTTCCACTGTATGGTCTACGGCTATAAGACGGGCCTGCCGGTAGAATTCTTTGACTGGATACAGTAGATCGCCGGGCAATGCTGCGGATGCACTTGCTACCCCCCAAAATAAGCCTAAGCTCGCCAATAAAAGAAGCCCAAGCCAACCGAGCCTGGATACCCAGGTACGTAGCGTTGACCCGAGGCCAGGCTTCGGGAATATTTTCTGGGCGGTTTCTAAAAAGCTATTTCGATCCTGGCTTTGAGCAGGGGTCAGATTCTGGAGCGCCTCCGAATAAACCCTCAAGGTTTGCACCGCTTCGAGCGGTTGAACAAGCTCAGACTTCCATTGGGGGTATAAATCCAAGACTTGGTCTAATTTTTCCCCCAACTGCATTTTTTGGATGCAAACATCGAGCGCTCTGATCTGGGCTTCGTTGTGCATCAGGCCTCTTGTTCTAATTGAACGCGCAAGTCCTCAAGCGCCTCAAATTGAAGCATTTTTACATCAGCGATATTTTTACCCATAATTCTGGCAATTTCTTCCGAGGTTAAAAAATTGGCGAAGCGTAGGGCTAATAAATGCTGCGCTTCAGGATCGAGATGGCGCATGGATTTACACACCAATTCCTCGAGCCAGGCGATTTCTTGGTCAGGCTGACCTGAGATTTGTACGACTGCCTGGCGAGGTTGGAAAGCCATCTCGTTCGCGGTGCTTAAATATTGTTCCACCAAATCCCGCACGCTCTCGAATAACCAGCCCGTCATATTGTCAATAGATCGGGAGCGCTTTTTGATCGTCTCAATCAACCGGACAAATACCTGATGCGAGATTTCTCTGCTCGTCTGTTCATCACAAACTCGAAAATTGATATAGCGATAGATTTGGGGATAGTAAGCGTCATAGACTTGCCCGAGGGCAGTCAAATCGAACCGGCGAGCATGCAGGATTACTTCAGTGATCTCAAGTTCAGAAACGGTCATAGGCTGGTATTTGGTGCTCCCGTGATCCTTTGCGATGTCTCATTTTATCGTATTTATGCAAGGTCTAGACCAGATCTTAATGTGACAAAAGTCACAGATTGATTTGAAGAGACGTGTTAAGATTAGGGATTGATAAGAATTAGTGGCGCTCTATTAATGAGGATCGAGTTGTTGGCAAAGGTGAATGAATGAAAATTCCGATCATTGTAGGTATCCTGGCATTATTGGCGGTTATTGGTGTGGGGTTATACGTGACTGATTTCACGGCTTACCTGGGAAATAATCCGACTACCTGTAACAATTGCCATGTCATGGATAATGTATACGAGGGGTGGTACCATGCCGGACATAAAAATTGGACGACATGTAATGACTGCCACACTCCGCATGCCTTGATCCCCAAGTATCTTGTTAAAGCCCAGTCCGGTTATCATCATGTCACTGCTTTTGTTTTTGGTAATATTCCGGACGCAATCCGGGCGAAGGAATCGTCGCGGCAGGTGGTGCAGGCAAACTGCGAACGCTGTCATGCCGCGACGATTGAGAACCTGGATATGGGCTACCGCTATACTGCGGATGATCCGGGCCGTTATTGCTTTGAATGCCATCGGAGTGTCGCACATGGTGACCGCGGCCTCTCCATTCTCCCTTACCAGCATACGGAGGAATACTCGAAATGAAACGTACCATTATTATTCTAACTGGCGTTATTGTTGTCCTGGCAGGTGGTTTGATTGCTTTACTGCTTTACTTTAAAAACCAACCTAGTCCAACGCGTGGTGTAGAACCGATTGTTGAGATCGCCCCGAAGGAACCCGATTCCTCGATTTGGGGCGAGAACTTCCCCAACCAGTACACAACCCTCCTTCAGACCAAGGATAACAACAACCGCACAACCTTCGGGGGTTCTGAGCCATTCTCAAAACTGGAGCAGGATCCACGGTTGAAGGAACTTTTCGCTGGTTACGGTTTTAGCATTGATTACAATGAAGAACGCGGCCATATGAATGCTCTGACCGATGTCCGGGCAACCAAGCGCATCAATGATAAGACCCCGGGTACGTGTTATTCCTGCAAGAGTTCTGATAACCCAGGCTTGTGGGAAAAAATGGGCGTGGCCGAGTATGATCATACTCCCTTTGCGGAATTGGGCGAGCAAATTAACCAACCGATTGGGTGCGCCAATTGCCACGAAGCCAATACGATGCGTCTGGTGGTAACCAACCCGGCCTTAGAAGAAGCGTTAAAAGCCCAAGGGTTGGATTGGACTAAGTTTACCCGCCAGGAGATGCGCACAGTCGTTTGTGGAAACTGCCATGTCGAATATTACTTCGCAGGAGAAGGCAAGTATCTTACTTTCCCGTGGGAGAATGGCCGCAAGATCGAAGATATCTCGAAGTATTACCAAGAGATTGGCTTCAAGGATTGGGTCCATCCGGATTCCGGCGCGCCGATGATCAAAATCCAGCATCCTGAATTTGAATTGTTCACGAATGATAGCACCCACTATAAAGCCGGGGTGGCTTGTGCGGATTGCCACATGCCTTACACGCGCGATGGGGCCGCCAAGTTTTCTAACCACAATGTTCAAAGCCCGTTGCTGAACGCAGAAGCTGCCTGTGGGCAGTGCCATACGGATGTCGCTTATGTAACCGGCCGGGTCGCTACAATCCAGGCTCAGGTCCGCCAAACGATGGATGCAACTCAAGATGCGATCTTGGCTGCAATCGCGGCGATCAAGGCAGCCGGAGCTGAACCAAACGTTGACGCACAGCTACTTGAGGAAGCGCGTAATCTCCATCGAGAGGCGCAATTGCGGTGGGACTTCCTCGCCGCCGAAAATAGCATGGGTTTTCACAATCCTGAAGAAGCGCTGCGTATCTTGGCCGATTCTACAAACCTGGCCCGCCAGGCGCAACTTAAGGCGGTGCAGGCTGCCGGCACCCCGGATGTGATCCAGACCACCGGTCAGTAATATCGAATTTCCGCACCTAAAAATGGTCTGTGTCGATCTCGACGCAGGCTATTTTTAGTTTACTGGAGGCTCGTACGCCCAGGCTGCTAATACGAGGGAGTCAGTCACATGGATTTGTCGGCGATAGACTCGGATCGCACCACTACGCTCCAGTTCACGCAGGGAACGGGCCACCACCTCTCGCACGGTACCCAGGCGAGCGGCCAACTGGTCTTGTGTCACTCGTTGGCTGGTCTGGCCGTGGAGTTGTTCGGGTGAAAGCTGGAAAATCAGGCGCGCCAGGCGGTTGGTAACCTGGTGGAAAGATAATTCTTCGACCATTTTTACCAACATGCGTAAATTTTCGCTAAGGTTTAGGATCACCGCCTGGGCTAATTCTGGGTTTTCGGAGAGCGCATGGCGGAGAATGAATTGGTCGATTAACCAGATTTCACTTTCTTCCAAAGCGGCCGCGTTCATTACGTTTACCCCCGAGTCAAAGACAGGCACTTCATTAAACGTTGTCCTCTCTTCCAGGACGCGCAGGATCAACTCTCGCCCCTTTGGAGATAATTTGAACAGTTTGACGCTCCCCTTGCGAATGATATGGAGGCCGGAACATTCCTCGCCTTGCCAGCAGATCATCTCCGCGGGTCTGTAGCTGTACAGATGCATCCCCTGTGAAATCCCGATCAGTAAATCATCACTCAAGCGGTGGAAATAAACGCTTTGTCGAAGCGCCTCTATTTTTTCAGCCGTGGTCACCGATTTCTTTATCATCAGGTCTATTATACGGAATAAGACCCGGAAGTTACAGGTTTGTGATAAATTTGTATAAATCATTAATAATTATTTGCAAATTTGGAGGGTTAAGGCTACAATTAATTGCCGATCAAATATTTCGAACCCAAATAAACCAAATCTTAACAAGAAAGGAGCCAGATCCTATGCTTGATAAAATTGATCTAAGTAAGAAGATAGATAAAAAGGCATATAAAAAAATTATGCCAGCTTTGGAGGATCGCCTTTTCGATGTCCAAAAAGTCTCTTGGGATGCAGCCATCCCGGTCGTGATCTTGTTTGAAGGCTGGGACGCGGCTGGTAAAGGCACCTCAATCCAGAGGCTCACTACTCCGATCGACCCACGTGGTTATAAACTTTATCCAATCCGGGCTGCCCGCACTCATGAAAAAAAATATCCCTGGCTATGGCGATTCTGGCTGAAAACCCCCGCGCGCGGAGAGTGGTCTATTTTCGACCGCTCCTGGTATGGGCGGGTGATGGTTGAGCGGGTAGAGAGCTTGATTCCTGAAAATGAGTGGCGGCGCGCCTATCGAGACATTACAGAATTCGAACGCATGCTGGCGGATGATGGGACGCTCATCATCAAATTCTTTCTGCACATCAGCAAACGCGAGCAGAAGCGCCGCTTTGAAGAGTTGGCCAAAGATCCAATGACGGCCTGGCACGTCTCTCCAGAAGATTGGGAGCACCATCGCCGTTACGACGACTGGTTGGCAGCGTACGAAGAAGCGCTTGAAAGCACAGACACAGAATGGGGTCCCTGGACGATCATCGAGGCGACGGACCGCCGCCATACCTGGGTGAAAATTTACCAGACGATCATCAATACCCTGGGCGAGCACATGGGGGTGAGTTTTGAACCGCTGCCAAAAATCATCGCCGCTCAAGAACCGGCCGTTGAAACGGACGTTGAAGAAGATCATTTCGAGGCCGAGCCTAGCGGAGAAGACTCTGACGATGAAAGTCCCTATGGAATCGATGATCAGACCCTTGAAACTGCGATGGCTGCGAGTGAAATCAAGCTTGCAGAGCCTCAGGATGAATGGAGCCTGGAGCAGCCCAACTCTGAATCGTAGAGGCGGGAAGATGTGATTACCATGATTCGTTTCATGTTTCTTGATTAGGAGAGGGCTATGTTAAGCACAATCGATACCTCTTTAACCCTTAGCCAGGACGATTATGACCGTTATTTAATAAAATATCAGGTAGCATTACATGCCCTGACTTATCAGGTTTACCTGCAACAAAGGCCGGTGGTCATTGTTTTTGAAGGGTGGGATGCCGCGGGCAAAGGCGGCGCGATCCGGCGGGTTACCGAAAAAATTGACCCGCGTGGATTTTCTGTCTATCCAATCGCCGCGCCAAAAGGCGATGATGCAACTCACCATTATCTGTGGCGTTTTTGGCGGCGCTTACCAGAGGCCGGTCAGATCGCTATTTTTGACCGAAGCTGGTATGGGCGGGTGATGGTTGAGCGAATAGAGGGTTTTTGCAAAGAAGCAGATTGGAAACGAGCTTTTCGTGAGATTAATAATTTTGAGCGCCAACTCGTGGATTTTGGCACGATTGTGTTTAAGTTCTGGCTGCACATCAGCGCCGATGAACAATTACGCCGGTTCACCTCACGCGCCGATGATAAACTACGTTCTTGGAAGCTGACGGATGAGGATTGGCGCAACCGTGAAAAGTGGGATAAATATGAAGATGCAGTGAACGAAATGCTGCTCAAGACCAGTACAACGCTTGCCCCCTGGACCATCGTTGAAGGCGACTCAAAGCTGTATGCGCGCATAAAAATCTTAAAAACCATGGTTGATAAATTCAGCCAGGAACTGGATTATGACCCCTTTGCGGATAAAACTCTGGGCGTAAGCAGCAAAAAAGATAAGAAAGACAAAGACAAGAAGAAAAAGAAGAAAGAGCTGAATCCGAAGGATAATGATGACGGGGCCGAGGGTTAGGCTTGTCGCTTCCGAAAAGCCTTACGATTAAAACGGACCAACCATCAGGAGATTTGAATGAGCAAGGCCGAAAATAAGATTGCTGAAGAGACGCCAATCCTTGCTGAAGCAGCGGAGGAAACGTTAGATTTAGACAACCCACACCTGTTTATTAACCGTGAGTTGAGTATGTTGGAATTCCAGCGCAGGGTATTGGGAGAAGCCAAAGATGAGACCAACCCATTGCTCGAAAGGGTGAAATTCTTGTCGATCTTGGGTTCCAACCTGGACGAGTTCTATATGGTGCGTGTGTCGGGCTTGGTTAAGCAAGTCGATGCTGGCGTACTAGACCTTCCACCAGATGGATTGATGCCCATTGAGCAGTTGGCTGCTGTTCGCAAAATTAGCTCCCAACTCATGGCTGAGGCTCGAGAGCTTCTACGCGATGATTTATTGCCACAACTCAAGAAGGCTGGGATCGTTATCTACGACTACAATCAATTGAATAATCGACAGAGTGGGATTGCCGACCAATATTTTGACGAGGTGGTTTTTCCGGTTCTCACGCCTTTGGCCTTCGACCCAGGACATCCATTCCCGCACATTTCCAACTTGAGTCTGAACCTGGCAGTCGTGATCCGCGACGAAGATGGTCAAGAGTTATTCGCCCGCGTAAAGGTGCCGGATACGCTGCCACGTTTGGTACCACTTAAACGGTCGTCAGGAAGTGTGCGCAAAGACGGAACGCCGCCCAAAAACCATTTTTTCGTTTGGTTGGATCAGTTGATTGCTGCAAATCTGGAAAAACTCTTTCCGGGTATGGAAATCTTGGAGACACATCCCTTCCGCGTCACCCGCGATGCAGATTTGGCAATCCAGGAATTGGAAGCTGAGGACCTGTTGGAGACCATGGAGCAAAGCGTACGCCAACGTCGCTTTGGCTCAGTGGTGCGGGTGACTGTCAATAGCTCAATGCCCTCTCGAATACGAGATATTCTTTCCGAAAACCTGGAGATTGACCGGCGCGACATTTACTCGATGGATGGGCTGCTCGGGCTGAGTGATATCAAAGAATTGTATAGCCTGGATCGATATGATTTGAAGGATCCTCCGCTCAAGCAATATATTCCCACTGTCTTACGCGGCGAAACCTACGATGGCAATATCTTCAACATCATCCGCCGTGAAGATATCCTCTTCCACCATCCGTATGTATCTTTTTTACCCGTAGTAGATTTCTTGAATCAGGCGGCGCGTGATCCTGATGTGATGGCCATTAAGCAAACGCTTTATCGGGTAGGGCGCAATTCACCCGTGGTAAAGGCCTTGCTTGAGGCGCGTCAAAACGGTAAACAAGTGGCCGTGTTGGTTGAGCTTAAAGCGCGTTTTGATGAAGAGAGTAATATTAAGTGGGCCCACATGCTCGAAAGTGAAGGTGTGCACGTTACGTATGGCCTTTTGGGATTGAAAACGCATTCCAAGATTGCTCTCGTGGTACGCAAAGAAGGGGAGCATATTCGCCGATATATCCATTTGGCCACCGGGAACTATAACGCGGTTACAGCCCAGATTTACGAAGATATCGGTATGCTTACGAGCGATCGAGAGATCGGCGCAGATGCAACCGATTTGTTCAATTATCTGACTGGCTACTCGGCCAAGAAGGAATACCGAAAACTGCTGGTCGCACCGGTTAATTTACGCGAACGGATCACTGCCTTAATCCGGCGCGAGATTGAAGTGCAGCGTAATGGTGGAGAAGGCTGCATGATACTAAAAATGAACTCCCTGGTTGACCCTCTGATCATCAAGGAGCTCTTCCGCGCCTCTCAAGCTGGGGTGAAAATTAATTTAATCTTGCGCGGGATTTGCTGTTTGCGACCAGGCATACCAGGCGTCAGCGAGAATATCCGTGTGATCAGCGTTGTTGGGCGTTTCCTCGAACATAGCCGGGTTTACTACTTTCGCAATGGCGGAAATGAGCAAGTTTACCTGGGCAGCGCCGATCTAATGCCGCGCAATATTGACCGGCGCGTTGAGGTCTTGTTCCCGGTTGAGGACCCGCGTATCATTCGCTATTTACGCGATGATGTCCTGGAGACCTATTTGATTTCGAACGTAAAGACACGCCAGTTAAAAACAGATGGCGATTATGAAATGTTGACGCCACAGCATGGGCAACCGCAAGTGAATGTCCAAAGTTGGTTGATCAATTACTATAAACGTTAATGGGTTCTCAAGAATGACACAAGCTTCGAAAGTGAGTGAATAAATGGATGATTACCAGGCTCAGACGGCCTCTCCTGATGAACAACCTTTACCAGTGACAGACCCAAATCAATCTGACGCGTTGCAAGAACTGACTCCTGAGATAGCCTTAGACGAAGAAGAACAGAAGGGTTCGAACCGTTCACAATTTATCAGTGAGCTGGCTCTGATGCTTTTTGACCAGACCCACGCCTTGCACGAGCTAGACGAGATGAGCCGGCAGGTGCTTGGCCTGGCAGCGATGATGACCGTCCAGAGCCAGCGTTTAGGTAAAAAAAAGCCTCTTAAAGCGGTCTATAAGTTGATCAAGACTGAATTTGGGGATGAGTTGATCCCTGGAGTCGAGGATACGCTCGCCTTGGTCATCGCGCTGCAAACGGATCGCATTCGTAGAAAGGATATCTTCAAATTGGACCTGTCGCCCATGCGACAGCGGGCGATCCTGACTCTGGCGGCGTTATTGAAGATCGCCGCGGGCCTGGATGCTTCAGAAAGCCAATCGACTCGCATCCAACATGTCGCCTTGGCCCCCGAAGGCATGTGGATCGTCGTCAATGGGCCTGACGCTCAAGGGGACGCTGCCGCGGCCGAACATGAAGCTCGTTTATGGGAAAAGATTGGTTATCCCAGCCTGGCGATTTTCGAGCCAGCCGAAGCGCAACTCCTTAAGGCTTATTATACGGATAAAGTAGAAATGATCCCGGTGCTGCCTTCCGATCCGCTGGCAGAAGCAGGCCGAAAAGTGATGCTCCAGCAGTTCATTGCAATGCTGAGCATGGAAGAGGGGACGCGTAAAGGTGAAGATATTGAAGCGCTGCACGACATGCGCGTGGCCACGCGCAGACTGCGCGCTTCGTTCGAGGTTTTTGGCGAGGCATTCGAAGCAAAAATACTTAAACCACATTTGAAAGGCTTGCGTGCAACCGGACGAGCCTTAGGTCAGGTGCGTGATTTGGATGTCTTTATGGAAAAAGCCCAGTTGTATCTGAATGGCCTTCCGCAGGATGAACCGCACGACCTTGATTTACTTCTGCAAGCCTGGCAGACTCAGCGTGAGCAAGCACGCGCCTCGATGCTGGATTACTTGGATAGTAAGGAATATCAGAGCTTCAAAGAAAGCTTTAATATTTTTGTTAATTCACCCGGGGTCGGCGCAGTTCCCCTTCCCAAAGGCAATCCGACGCCCAATCTCGTACGTGAATTGGCGCCAGCCTTGATTTACGAACGTCTGGCAGCCGTTCGAGCATATGATGGGGTGATCGCCGGTGCGCCGGTAGAACAACTCCACGCTTTGCGGATCGAATTCAAAAAAATGCGCTACACCGTCGAATATTTCCGCGATGTACTTGGCCCGCAGTCGAAAATGATCATTAACGAATTCAAGGGCTTGCAAGACCATCTAGGCGACTTAAACGATGCCCAGGTAGCGATTCACATTCTGCAGGATTTTCTTAAGGAACAAAGCAGAAAAGCCAAGAGCGGCGAGCAAATCCCCGAGGCGGAAATTCAAGCCATTATTGATTACCAGGCATATCGCCAGGCAGAGCGAGACCGGCTGAAAGAAACCTTCCCAGAAGCCTGGGCTCACTTTAATTCTCCAGAATTTATGCAGCAATTGGCGTTGGCGATTTCTGTTTTGTAAAGTCGGAGGGTATCAAGATGATCCTGTATTTTCTGCGGCATGGGTTGGCTGGAGACCGCGAGACCTGGACCGGCGATGATGCACTCCGTCCGCTCACAAAAAGAGGCCGGGAACGCCTGGAAGCGGCCGCGCAGCGGCTTAGCGGCTTAAATCTTGGACTGGATTTAATCCTGACCAGTCCTTACGCACGCGCTTACCAGACGGCAATAATTTGCGCAAAAGGGCTTAAAAAAACAGATGTGCTGATCCAAGATGACCGGTTGGCGCCAGGTTTTGGTATTGCTCCGCTGGTGGAAATCCTGAAGGAACACAAAGATGCTGAGAATATATTATTGGTTGGGCATGAGCCCGATTTTAGCGAGGTTGTGTCTGCTTTGATCGGCGGGGGACGACTTATTTTCAAGAAAGCGGGACTGGCTCGCGTGGAATTAACGAGCCAATCGCCCTTGCAAGGTGAGTTGGCCTGGTTTATTCCCCCTGGCTTCCTCGGATAAAAATTTATCCTTTTCTATCTGCGAGAATCACTCGATCCGGGCCGTGCTTGATTTCCCAGGGATAAACAATCCGCGCGTCTGTTATGGCTGCAAAATAATCCGGCCGGGCCGAGCCAAAAAGGTTGCGATAGGGGTTGAAATGAAACACACAGCTATAGGGGAAACCTCCTGCCGCCTGTACCCGTATTTTCACTGAAGTAATCGTACGACCTGAACCCCATACGTCGTCTACAATCAGGGTCTTTCGACTTCGCAGCAGGCGATCTTCCGGGAACTGGATGAATTGAGGCCAGGCCATCAGTTTCTTATTTTCCATCTCAATTTGAGCTGGAAAATCAACCGCCGCTGTCAAAATGTGAGTGATCCCCATCGCTTCAGCCAGAAGTCCACCTGGGATAATCCCACCGCGTGTGACCACCACCATGGCGTCAAATTCTTCATCAAATTGCGGCAAGAGATGGTCAATTAAACGATCCACATCTTCCCAGGTCAGGATTTCGTTGCGCTTGGGTTGCATGGAGATCTCCTCAATCTTTAAGAGAGTTGGATTTCAAGAATGCCTATATTATAGCAAGTTTGGTGGATTAACTTCGGTCTTCCATTCCGTTAATGAGCGATCTTTAAGCAACAGGAGCGGGTTGGGGCCGCGTAAAACAATTTGCCAGCGGTAACGTCCCGCCAGGCGTTGGAAAAAACAAGGCGCTGGGCCGACCATTTCAGTCGCGTTGTCATTGCAACTGGCCATCCACGTTCGGATCTCTGCCGCAAGCTTGCGGGCAGCTCGTTCCGCTTCTTTGGCATCGCTATGTTGATACTCGAGGCGAACCAGCCGTGAATAGGGTGGGTATCCTAAACGTTTGCGATACGCCAATTCGCGTTTGTAGAATTCTCGGTAACTATGCTGGGCAGCCGCTTGGATCACGTAATGGTCTGGTTGAAAGGTTTGCAAGAGCGCCTGCCCGCCTAGTGGGCTGCGACCGGCGCGCCCGGCTACCTGGGTCAGAATTTGAAAAGTTCGTTCGGCTGCGCGGTAATCGGGTAAATTTAAACCCACATCCGCCAGGATCACGCCTACCAGGGTTACCATTGGCAAATCCAGACCCTTGGCAATCATCTGTGTGCCAATCAAGACATTGGCGCGCTGGGCTGCAAAATGACCCAGGATGACCTCATGCGCTCCTTTTTGGCGGGTCGTTTCATGGTCCCATCGCAGTGGGCGAGCTTCTGGAAATAACTTTACCAGTTCTGCTTCGACACGCTCTGTACCACTGCCATAATGACGAATTTGGCGACTGCCGCATGCCGGGCAAGATGCGGGAAGTTTCCGCTGATAACCGCAGTAGTGGCAGTGCAAGGTTGCCTGGGTCTGTTCGAGATGGTAGGTGAGGGGCAGGTCACAGTTCGGGCATCTCAAGGCGTGTCCACATTCGCGACAGAAAATATAGGTGGCTGATCCACGCCGGTTAAGGAATAAAATCGCCTGCTGCTTATGACGAAAAATTTCTCCTAGCGCATCTTGAAGCGCCTGGCTGAAGATCGAGCGGTTGCCCATCTGGAGTTCCTGGCGCATGTCGACAATGCGTACATCGGGTAATTCAATTGTCTCGGCCTCGCCTTCAAG
>JAYRNN010000043.1:0-8031 GCA_041912175.1 Anaerolineales bacterium
GAGGGTTAGCTCAGTCCTGACTGGTTACGTGACTGGTTACGTTTCTGGAACAAAAAGCGTAACCAGTGAAATGACTGGTTACGCTGCCACATCCGTTCTTTAACAATTCAAGATCAGACTTACTGCTGGATCCGCTGGAGCAGACGCAGATTGATGAGGGTGTAAATCAGGGTGTTGATGTTCGCAATAGCCTGGCCGTTGCGCAGTTTTGGTCGTTCGATACCGATTTCAACCGCCTGGCTGTTGATGCGCTCGACGGCTGTTCGCTGCTTGTAGACCTGCTTGTAAGCGTCACCCTGGCGATCGAGTTGGTGGCGGAGACGGGCGCCGATGCTGGTTGCAATCGTGGTCACGCAGCCGCCAGCAACCCAATGTTCGTCAGCGGTGGGACAAGGCTCGCCTGTTGGGGAAGGAAAGAACAACGGGCAGGCGTATTGACCGCGCTCGTATTCGATGATGGCGGTGGTGCGATCCCAATAGGTGGCCTTGAGCGGCATGGGCAGCCCGGCAGCGCAGAGCGGCAAGCCGTTAGGATCGAACTGGCGATGCACGGCCTTCCCCTTTTCAGCAAAAGGTACGGCGGCAAAACCACCGGCTTGATGGAAGTAATCGTAGATGTAGAAGGCATCGAAAGCGGCATCCAGGGTTCCGAAACGCGGTTTCTTGCCCAGGCGGCGCTCGACCATCTCCATCAGCGGGAAGAAATACGAGACATCCGGATGATCAAAGGGCTGGGTCATCTCAGCCAAGACAAACTCGCCGAAGTCAGGTACTTTGATAGCCGCCACGCCGGAAGCATAGCCCCAGTAATACTCACCTACCTGAACGGTGTCGGCTGGAACCGGATTAGCCGTAGGTGTGGCTGCGGGGACCGGTTCTCCACCGATGCGGCGATTATGGCGGCGTTTACAGCCCAGCTTGCAATCAATGTCGCCAGCCGGTTGCCTGGTTTTGTCGTAGCGATTTTCGACGTAGGCTTTCGGGTTATTTTCCTTGACCCACGCCAGGATGTGCTTGGTGTCCAACGAAATGATGTCCGGTACTGCGACGTTGCGAATGGCAAATTCTGCCAACAAAACCTGGACGCTGCTGGACAGCAAGAATTGGAAACATTGATTAGGCGCTTTGTGCAGCAGACGTGAAAAGTGGCGTTGGTCCGGCAAACCAACCGGTTCGATCCGCCAGACGGGATTGAAACCAATGGGTCTGGAGTGAAAGCCCAACAGCCAGGCTATTGAAGGGTTTTCTGCCAGCCAGCTAACCAGGCGCGAATAGGATCCAATGCCCAGTTCCAGCTTGAGCAAGCAGGCTGCAGTCAGGGCTGTATAGGGTGTGCTGGGTTGGCCATAATTGCGCTGTAGATCGCGTTCAGGAAAACGATCCCACGCCAGTGGCCCTAACAGATTGAGGCAGCGCATGGCTTCGGCTGAATTTCGCAACGCCTTCGGCAGGCGCTCTGGAAAAAGATAGAGGCTGTGCAAATCCTGGGTGCTTGGAGGCCGAAAATGGCCCGCCAACCCATCAAATCGGGATACAATAAGGTTGCTCGACATGTTTTTCTCCTTCGTGAGCTAAAATGGATGTGGTAATCTAATTTTAGACCCGTGAGGAGCATGCCGGCAGCGTAACCAGTCTTTTGACTGGTTACGTTTCCAAGGCGAAATGCCCGAAGTGCGGATTGACTGGTTACGAAAAAACGTAACTAGTCATGGGAGTGGTTACGTTTTTTAGAGCGCTGTGTTTGACTGGTTACGCATTGGGCGCGAAAAAGCGTAACCAGTCATTGGACTGAGCTAACCCTCTACCAACGTATGAAGAGAGTGGCTAAACATTGGGC
The DNA here is from genome assembly GCA_041912175.1 of Anaerolineales bacterium. Lineage (GTDB taxonomy): Bacteria > Chloroflexota > Anaerolineae > Anaerolineales > UBA4823 > CAZAGA01. Next base: position 1,838 of record JAYRNN010000043.1, read on the forward strand.
TAGATGAATTGAAAAACATGAGCCGAATAGCTAGGAAAGCGTTGTTTGTGCAACTGGCGCCGATTGAAGCAATACATGAAAAGCTTCAAGGCGGCCTTCAATGCTTCCGGACAGCGCGAAAAACAGCGCGAGCGACGTGCGAGCCGCGCCAGGTAATGGCGCAACTCGGCGTTATCCCCTTCAACCGAATAGGTGTCTGTCTTGCCATGAGAAACCTCATAGACGCCCCAGTGATACCACAAGCGCTCATAAATATCGAAAGCGTCGCTGTAATAGCGCTTGGCCTTCGGGGCTTCGTCTACCATCTCCTGAATCGCTTCTTGGGTTCGCTGCCAGACCACTTTGCAGCCCAGATAGCAGCGGGTGAGGCGGTCTACGATCGTGATGACGAAGATTTGGTTTTTTTGTCCCCGATGAAAGTGAACAGTTCGTCCATCTCGGCTTCTTTGACTTCGCCGGGGACGGGCGGATCGGGCAGTTGGCTGGCTTGGGCTTGAACCCACAGGGAGACCGTGCGATGGTGTACCCCGAGATGGCGGGCGATCCGGCGCAAATTCATCCCATCCACGTACAACTGCAGCGCCTTCTTCCGCATTTCTTCGGGATAAGCCCAAGCCTTCGGTTGAGGCGTATACTTAATCTGACAGAACATGCAGCGATAGCGCTGGCTGCCGCCATCTGTTTTTCCGGCTCGATTTTGCCGTTCCGTTCGGTGACATTTTGGACATTCGATCATTCCCTGATTTTAGCATCTTTGGCCCAGTTTTTAGCCACTCTCCGTATGAACGTAGGCTGGACTTTAATCGATCATTCGATAACGCTTGAGCGCAGTCTCAAGGATCATATTGACTAAATCAGCATGGCTAACCCCTTCGGCAGCCGCTTCAATCACCAGGTCTGAAACGCCAGGGGCCAGGCCAGGTAAAGGGTTGATCTCCAGTATGTACGGCTTCAGGTTATCATTAACGTCTAGCCTGAAATCCACCCGTGAAACGTCCAGCCCACCGGTTACCCGAAATACCGCCGCAGTATACCAATGTAAATCATCTACAAGTTCAGGGTCAAGAGGCGCCGGGCATAAATAATCCAAATCTGCTGCTAGCTCTACTTTTAACCGATTGCTGTACACGACATCCGTATCCATAAAGGAGGTTAGATTGACCTCCATAGGTGGAAAGAACCGTAGACCACTCTGAATGCGGGGAGCGTCTTCGTCCTCTGGCATACGCCGGGCAACGGGTCCAATCAGGTTACCCACAATCCCAACGGTCACCTCGCGCCCTTCTATATAATGCTCCACAAGGGCTGGTTGCTTATAACGCTCGTGAACATAAGCGACTTGTTCGCGCAATTCCGCCTCGTTGCGAACGATCGAGTTCTCGCTGACGCCCATCCCGGTCCCTTCTCGGCTGGGTTTGACAAACATCGGAAATACCATGTCTTGGCTGAGTGGTTCATTGACTCGCTCGAATACCTGAAATTGAGGCGTCGGCAGGTCATGATAGGTCAAGATTCGCTTGGTCATTGGCTTATCAAGCGCCAGCGCAAGCGCCAATACCTTCGATCCGGTGTAAGGGATCCTGAGCATCTCCAAAATTGCTGGCGCCTGTGCTTCTCGAGCATCACCGAAATGGCCCTCGCAAATATTAAAACAAATATCCGGCTTGAATTTCTGCATTGTCTCGAAGAGAGTCTGATCTCCCTCCAGGAATTCGCAATCCTGTCCACCTGAACGGATCGCATCGACGAGAGAGGCGACTGTATTTTCTGAGTCAAGGTCATCCCATCGATCCGCCGGCATCCCAGCATAGTGAGGAGCGTTTTTCTTTAAATTCGCCAGGAGTGCAACACGAAATTTTTTCATCTAAGCTATTCCTTTATGCAATAAGAGAATCTCTCGGGGACAAAACAAGAAACGCCGGGATAATAAGCCTACCGAAAAGGCAGGCATCCGTTCGGGCTCGTATTCGCAACACTTGAGTTACGCATAATGATCGCATTACAGGTGCAAGCCAGAATGCACAGGCCACAGCTATTGCATCGAGCCAGCTCGATATAAGCTGGCTCATCGTCGTCAAACACCACGATCGCGCGCGTCTTACATGCCAATCGGGACTGGCATGGGTGACAGGATTGGCATGCCTCCCAGACAATCTCAGGTCGAAGCATTTTGGATTGTAATGCAAGGATTGATCATCATTCGTGCAATATGATACTTCCTTTTTGGAGAATAGCATAGGGCAATCGCGTCCAAATGATGGCCCTTGATTTTGTGGGACAAAAGAGCTATCCTCCACTCTCTACCGATGAAGATAATGAGAGTTAACTTGACATATTTTAATAGATTATGATAATATCGTAACGTTGTAGATATCAACAAAGAAAGGACAAGGCGCTGAATGAATTTTTTCGCAGTTAAATTCGATTGGCCAGGATGCACCGCCGCGAACGGCGGTAGCGTTGGCTTCGAGCCTTGTCGTAGTGCGCCTATAGGTCGTTAATTCCATCATTTTAGGAATCAAAGCCACGGGTGCACACCAAACCCGTGGCTTTTTCTATTTTTAGAACCCTTTTTGCTGCGGGTCGACCAGTCCAATCTACGAAAGTTGCCCTACCTGGAGTAAGAAAAGCTGATGAGCGAAATCGATCGCAACAATTACGACCTGCAAAACACAATCAGCGACAATCGCTTTCTTGGATTGTGGCGGATGCTTACTGGTTATCACTGGACGTACGCAGGCGCCACCGCTAGCCTGGCAATCTCAGCCATGGCCAAGACCCTTACCTATCTGCTGCTGGCCTATTTTGTCGATGAGGTGCTTGGCAAACAATTTAACATCGCCCAGCTAGCATTGATGGCTGCTAGCTTTATCGGTCTGGCAGCGATTGAGGGTTCCTTCACCTTTAATAGCGGCCGCCTGGCTTCCTACTCCGCAGAAAATGTTGCCCGTCGCTTGCGCAACTATCTCTATGATCACATCCAGCACCTGCCGTTTGCCTACCACGATAAAACCCAGACCGGCGACTTGATCGAACGAACCACTTCCGACGTCGATGCCTTGCGCCGCTTCTATGCTGAACAGGCTATCGGCATCGGCCGAATTTTCATGCTATTCGCGATCAATTTCATTGCGATCCTGCGCCTGAACCTCGTGCTTGCCTTCGCATCGATCATCGTGGTGCCATTCATTTTGGTCGTTTCGATTTTCTTCTTTAAGCGCGTGACCAAAGCCTACGAAGCGTATCAGGCTCAAGAAGCCATCTTAACCACCACGCTTCAAGAAAATCTGAGCGGCGTACGAGTTGTCAAAGCATTCGCTCGACAGAACCATGAGCGCCAGAAATTCGAGAAGGACAATTGGGAGAAATTTCTACGCGGCCGGCGTCTACTCGTAATGCATTCGCTCTTCTGGCCAATCTCAGACATTATGTGTGGCTTCCAACTGTTAGCTGGGTTTTTCTTAGGCGCGCTGATGGCGATCAACGGCCAAATCACAATCGGCGCTTACATCGCTTACGCCGGGCTGGTTGTTTGGTTAATCTGGCCAATGCGAAACCTGGGCCGTTTGATCGTCCAAACCTCAACTGGGTTGGTCTCTTTCGGTCGCGTTACAGAGATCATCCGCCAACAGCGTGAGCCGCTCGAGACCGGCGAATACCTGCCTGAGCATGCCCCGAAAGGTGCAATCCGGTTTGAAAATCTTGGATTCGAATACAACACCGAAGCGCCGGTGTTGCACGAGATAACATTTACCTGCCAGCCCGGCCAGGCGATCGCCCTCATGGGACCGACCGGGTCAGGCAAGACAACGCTCGTCAATCTACTCCCCCGCTTCTATGAATATACCAGCGGCAGCTTAAAGCTTGATGGTGTCGAGCTGAAAGAATACCCACGCAAATACCTGCGCCAACACATCGGGATCGTCGAGCAAGAGCCTTTCTTGTTCTCGCGCTCGATCCGTGAAAATATCACCTATGGAGTCGGACGAGACGTCCCGCAAGAAGAAGTGGAAGCTGCCGCGCGCGCCGCGGCGGTGCATGATGTGATCGCATCTTTCCCTGAAGGATATAACACACTCGTCGGCGAGCGCGGCGTGACGCTTTCGGGCGGCCAAAAACAGCGCATCGCGATTGCGCGCACCATCTTGAAGAATCCACGCATTCTCATCCTGGATGATTCAACATCCTCTGTGGACATGGAGACCGAAGGTGAGATACGCGCAGCCCTGGAAAGCTTGATGATCAACCGCACCACCTTCATCATTGCGCACCGCATCCAAAGCGTCATGAACGCTGATTTAATTTTGGTGCTCGACCAGGGTCGCATCACCCAGATGGGTACCCACGAACAACTGGTCGAACAAGCAGGCATCTATCGCCAGATTTACGATATCCAGGCCCGCATCGAAGTTGAGCTAGAGCAAGAGGTTGGTCGCGATGCTATCCAGGCCCCAGGTTTTGCAGCGGATCCAGCATTGGTTGAAACCGCGTACGAAGAATAAAGAGACTATCTCATGAGCGACGAACAGTACTTCGAAGAAGAAGAATTTACCACACAATTCAACGGAAAAACCGTTGGACGCATCCTGGCCCAGACGAAACCGCACTGGAAATGGGTATTGGGATTCTTGATCGCGGTAGGAATCACTTCAATCCTGGATGGCTACTTCACCTATCTGAGCAAACAAATCATCGATATGGGCATCGTAGCCGGCGATACCACGGTCTTGACCCAATTGATCATCCGTTACGGCTTTTTGATCCTGGTACAATCGATTTTTGTATTTTCGTTCATCTACCTGGCAGGTGTGTTGGGCGAACGTGTCCGCTACGATCTGCGAAAAAAACTCTTCAATCACCTACAAGAGTTATCCTTATCGTACTATAGTCGCACCCCTGTCGGTTGGATTATGTCACGCGTCACTTCAGATACCGAAAAAGTCGCCGATCTAGTCCCCTGGGGAATGCTGGATGTCACCTGGGCCGTGTTGAACATCGCGACTTCGGCATATTTTATGCTGCGGATCAATGCCCGCCTGGCCATGGTTGTCTTAGTGATGATCCCGATCCTGGTATTCGTGGCCAGCAAATTCCAGAGAAAAATCCTGGCCGAATATCGCATGGTGCGAAAGTACAATTCAAAAGTAACCGGATCGTATAACGAAAATATCACCGGCGTGCGAGTGGTCAAGGCGCTTGGCCGCGAACAGGCGAATATGAAGGAATTCGACTCGCTGACCAGTCAAATGTATAAGTCGGGTTATCGGGCTGCCTGGTTATCCGCGCTCTTCCTGCCCACCGTCCAAATCATCAGCGCGCTCGCAATTGGCGCGATCGTTTTGTATGGCGGTCTGCAAGCCGAATATGGGTTGATGACCATCGGAGGGATACAGGCATTCATCTCATACATCACCTTTATGATGTGGCCAATCCAGGATATGGCGCGTGTCTACGCTGAAATGCAAAACTCTGTCGCCTCGGCAGAGCGCATGTTTTCACTCATCGACGCGATCCCAGAGGTCAGGGATCAACCAGGGTCGTTTGACCCCGGTACGATCACCGGCGATATCGTCTTCGACCATGTTGATTTCTATTATGAGAAAGACAAATCTGTTTTAGAAAACTTCAATCTGACCGTCAAGCGTGGTGAAACAATCGCACTGGTTGGTCCTACCGGAGGCGGTAAATCAACCATAGTCAATTTGATCTGCCGTTTCTACGAGCCGAAACACGGCGCGATCTGTATCGGCGGGCACGATTACACCCAATACACCTTACACGCAATCCAATCACGGATCGGCGTTGTGCTGCAGACCCCTCACCTTTTTTCAGGTACGATCCGGGAAAATATCCGTTATGGCAGTCTGGATGCCAGCGATGAAGAAATTGAGCAGGCGGCCAGGATGGCCGGCGCCCATGATTTCATTATAAGCTTCGAGAAAAGCTACGAAGAACAAGTGGGCGAAGGCGGCAACTTGCTGTCAACCGGGCAAAAACAACTCATCAGCCTGGCCCGGGCAGTCTTGGCTAAACCCGAGATCTTCGTTATGGACGAAGCCACCAGCTCGGTGGACACACTCACCGAGGCTTTGATTCAACGCGGGATGGAGAATTTGATGCAAGGCCGCACCAGTTTTGTCATCGCCCATCGCTTATCCACGATCCGTAAAGCCAGCCGTATTATCGTAATTGAA
>JAYRNN010000044.1:0-4316 GCA_041912175.1 Anaerolineales bacterium
ACCCGCCCGACGCCAGCCAACCCTCCTACGACCTGCTCGCCGCCTACCTGCGCCTCGACCCCGAGCGGCTTCACATCCGCCTGGACGGCCTCGACTTCGCCGAGCTGCCCGATTTCGACCTCTACCTGGCCCTCGACAGCGCCCCCGGCGGCGCGCGCCAGCTCCCCATCCACGCCCAGACCGCCTTCGCCTGGGATAGCCTGCTCGTCATCCCCGCCCACGGCCCGCCTCAGACCCTGCGGCCCATCGCCGCAACCTATACCCCCCTGGCGCACAGCGCCCTAAAAATCCGGCGCGACCCGGCCCTGGACACGCTCGAGATCAGCCTGGATCGCGCCGCCCTGGACGAAAGCGGCCCCCTCCCCGGCTTCCCCCCCGATCTGCGCCTGGAGGTCTACCTCACCCCCGCCGGCGCGCTCGAGCCCGCCGACCGCCTGCCGCCCATCCGCTTGCAGGCCTCCCCGCCCGCGCCGGCGCAGGTCGTGCTGGCCTTCTGGAATGTGCTGCCCGCCAAAACGCCGCTCCAGGCCCTGCGAAGTTGGGATGGCGCCCACACCGGCCCGCTCGGCGGGCGCCACGGTCTCGCCAACCTGCTGCGCGCCGCCCGTGACGCCGGCGCGCCGCTGCTCCTGCGCGAGCTCAGCCAGCCCGCCGCCCTCTCCGCCCTCGACGCCCTGGGCGGCCTGCCACTGGCGCGCGCCATGGCCGCATCCGGCCTGCTCGCCGACCCAGGCGCGCAATTCAGGCTCCCGCATGCGCAATTCCTGACCCCTGCCGACCAGGCTTCTCCCAACGGCCCCGATCTGGCGACCCGCCGCGCCCTGGTTCAAACCGCCCTTGACTCGCAGGGCGCCGCGCCGCTGGCTGTCCCGACGCTGGTTATCGGCGGCGACCTGCCCGAAAGCGCCTGGGGCATCCCGCAATCCGCCGCCGCTACACTTGCCTACCTGCACAGCCGCCCGTGGATCCGCCTGCTCGCCCCCGGCGATCTTGCGCTTGCCCCCCTGGTTGCAAATTTCACCCCTCCTGCTTCTACCGGACTTCCTGGCCCAGCAATGCAGCCCTCGAGCGCACAATCCCTCATGCTGTCCTCCCCCCACGTGCTGGCCGTTTTCAGCCTCGATCACGGCGGCATGCTTACCTCATTATTCGTCGCCGACGCCGCCGGCCAGGCGCACCAGCTCGTCGCCCCCGCCGCCCTCGCCAGCCCGCATATCCCTCCCGGCGGGTTTGCTGGCGGCGCGCCCGACGACTCGCCCGCCCTCCTGGCAGAGCGCCGCGCCGACTCCCTGACCCTCTCCGTCGCCGGCCAGCCCATCCGCAAGACCTTCCGCCTGCTGCCCGACGGCCTGTCGGTCGAGATCACCGGCCTGTCTGCGGACCAGCCACTCCAGACCAGCCTGCCGCTCACCTTTGACCCCTGGCTGCGCTTCCAGGAGGGCTGGACGCGCGTATACCAATCGACGCTAGCCGGCCCGCTGTGGACCTGGGGCGACCCCGCCGGCGCCCGCGTCGAAGTCCAAACCACAGCCGCCGCCTCGGTAGCTGCCTTCACCGATAACCTTGAAGTCCTCCAGGCGCCTGAAAATCCGGATCGTGAAATCCCGCCCGGTTTTATGCTGCCCTTCCCGATGGCCGGGCTAAACCTGAGCGCAGACCAGGATTTTACAACCACCCTCCGCCTGCTCAAATGAACACAACTTCGATTTCGGTTATAATACCGCACAAATGATCTACGGTATATCAATACCGTCACCCTCGGAGCAGCCCATGGAAATCGGTCTCGTCCAAAAAATCAATATCGACGAAGAAATGCAGCAGGCCTACCTCGATTACGCCATGAGCGTGATCGTCGCCCGCGCCCTGCCCGATGCGCGCGACGGCCTCAAGCCGGTGCACCGCCGCATCCTGTACGCCATGCACGACATGGGTATTCGCCCGGACACGCCCTACAAAAAATCCGCCCGGATCGTCGGCGAAGTGCTCGGCAAGTATCACCCGCACGGCGACATGGCCGTTTACGACGCCATGGCGCGCATGGCGCAAGATTTCTCCATGCGCTACCTGCTCGTCGACGGGCAGGGCAATTTCGGCAGCGTCGATGGCGACGCCCCCGCCGCCATGCGCTACACCGAAGCCCGCCTGGCCTCCATTTCCGAGCAAATGCTCGCCGATCTGCACAAAAACACGGTCGACTTCGACGCGAACTTCGACGCCACGCTCTTCGAGCCCAGGGTGCTCCCCAGCGCCGCGCCTAACCTGCTCGTCAACGGCGCCACCGGCATCGCCGTCGGCATGGCCACCAGTATCCCGCCCCACAACCTGGGCGAAGTGGTGGACGCGCTGCATTACATGCTCGAGCGCTGGGAAAAGATGGATGATATCTCCGTCGAAGACCTGATGGCCTTCGTCGAAGGACCCGACTTCCCTACCGGCGGCATCATCATCCACGATGAAGACAGCGACGGCCTGATCAGCGCTTACAGCACCGGCCGCGGCCGGGTGACCGTGCAGGCCAGCGCCCACCTGGAAGAGATGGAGCGCGGCCGTAACCGCATCATCGTCAACGAGCTGCCCTATTTGACTAACAAATCGTCGCTCATCGAGCGCATTGCCAGCCTGGTGCGCGAAGAGCGCCTGGAAGGCATCGCCGACCTGCGCGACGAATCCGACCGCCAGGGCATGCGCATCGTTATCGAGCTCAACAAAGCCGCCGATCCCGAGAAAGTGCTCGCCGAGCTGTACAAAAACACCCCCATGCAGAGCACTTTCAGCATTATCATGCTGGCCCTGGTCGACGGCGAGCCGCGCGTGCTCAGCCTCAAGCATGCCCTGCGCGTCTTTATCGAGCACCGCCTGGAGATCGTGCGCCGCCGCTCCGAGTTTGACCTGGAAAAGGCCCGCCAGCGCGCCCACATCCTGGAAGGCCTGCTGGTCGCCCTGCACAACCTGGACGAGATCATCGCCCTGATTCGCAAATCCCCCGACGCTGAAACCGCCCGCGATCGCATGATCAAGCGTTTCAAGCTCACCCTGCTCCAGGCCCAGGCGATCCTGGATATGCAATTGCGCCGCCTGGCCGCCCTGGAACGTAAAAAGATCGAAGAAGAATACAAAGAAACCCAGGCCCTGATCAAGGAGCTCGAGGCCCTGCTGCGCTCGCCCAAGAAAATGCGCCAGGTCGTCGACCAGGAGCTCCAGGTGGTCAAAGAAACCTACGCCGACCGCCGCCGCACCCACATCGCCCGCGTCAAAGCCGGCGCCTCCAAGGTCTCGCTGCTCACCGCCTCCGACCTCAAACCCGATCAATTGGTCTGGGTCTCGGTCTCGAAAGACGGCCTGATCGCCCGCAGCCTGGACGAAAAGCCGCCGCGCTACGCCGCCAAGGACGCCCCGCGCTTCCTCTCGCAAGCCAACACGCGCGACACGCTCTACCTGGTCACCGAACAAGGCGAGGCCGCCGCCCTGCCCGTGCACGCCTTGCCCGAGGCCGTCACGCCCGACTCCGGCTTGCCGCTCAATAAAGTCTCCGCCTTGAAAGAAGGCCAACCCCTGGCCGCCCTGTTCAGCCTGCCCGCCAAAGAACGCCGGGCCGAGAACGGCATCGAAGGCTTCGTGCTCACTGCTACCCGCCTGGGCATGCTCAAGAAATCTCCCCTCTCCGAGCTGCCCGGCCCTTCCGCCTCCGCCTTCACCCTGGTCAAAGTCAACCCCGAAGACCGCCTGGGCTGGGTGCGCCTGACCAAAGGCGACGCCGACCTGCTGCTGGTCAGCGCCGCCGGCATGGCCATCCGCTTCAACGAAGACGAAGTGCGCCCGATGGGATTGGCGGCCGCTGGCGTGATGGGCATCAAGCTGCAACCCGCCGACCGCCTGGCCGGCGCAGAAGTCCTGCCGGCCGCCGCCGGGGAGCTCTTCCTGCTGGCCAGCGACGGCAGCGCCAAGCGCGTCCCCCTGGAGCAATTCACCCGCCAGGGCCGTCACGGCCAGGGGCTGATCGCCTGGAAGCTGCCCCCCAAAGTACAAATCCTGGTCGCCGTCGCCGGCGCCCCGTCTGCGCGCATCATCCTGCATCTGGCGAAGCTCGCCCCCAAGACCCTGCGCCTGGACGAAGCCCCCCAGCTCAGCCGTACCTCGCGCGGCCAGTTCATCCTCGAAGCCAAAGAAACCGCCGTCGAAGCCATCTGCGTCCCCTGGGAGCCAGCGCTGGCCGCCCCCGCCTCATCCCCCCGCAAAACCACCCGCGCCCCAAGCGCCAAGGCCCCGGCGAAGACCGCCGCCAAGGCTACCGCCAAGGCCGCGCCCGAAACCACGGC
>JAYRNN010000045.1:0-19507 GCA_041912175.1 Anaerolineales bacterium
AACTGTTTTAGGGTTATGCACTCGAGTGATTATGAAAATGACCAGTCATCTCTTGCGGCATTTGTTGCGTACCGATTTCAATGTTAATGTTCAAACCTTCCAGGCTCTTCCTGCCTTTTAGGTGCATTTCACATCAGACGTTTATTATAAAGAGTTAACCTGTAAGTTTATAATAAATAAGACCTAAAAAATTTTTTGTGCCATTATTGACAAGTCCGTCAAAAATATGGGGGCGCAAGACTGCTTTAAAATATTGGAGCGTCTGTGGTACACTATTCGATTGGGCTTACCCACAGAATAAACTATAAATCGATTGCAATTCCAAAATTTTATTTTATTTCAATCAGGAGATACAACAATGGCAGATACAAAATGGGTTTACCTCTTCAATGAAGTCGAAGAGGTCGAGAAGAAAGTTGGCAAATGGGACAACGTGCGCGCCCTCCTGGGCGGTAAAGGCGCCGGCCTGGCCGACATGACGCGCGCCGGCGTGCCGGTTCCCCCCGGCTTCACCGTCACCACAGCCGCCTGTAATGCTTACCTGGCTGAAGGCAATAAGTTCCCGGCCGGCATGTGGGAGCAAGAGTTGGCCGCAATGAAAGAGACCGAGAAACTAACCGGCAAGAAGTTTGGCGACCCGACAAATCCGCTACTGGTGTCTTGCCGCTCAGGCGCCAAGTTCTCCATGCCTGGCATGATGGACACGGTCTTGAATATTGGTTTGAATGACGCCACCGCCGAGAGCCTGGCCAAGATGACCGGCGATCCGCGCTTCGTGTATGATTCTTATCGCCGCCTGGTTGAAATGTTCGGCTCGGTGGTGCTGGGCATCCCCGATGAGGCCTTCGAGCATCCGCTGGCCAATTACAAGGAAAAGAAAGGCTACAAGCTCGACACCGAAATGACCGCCGAGGACTGGAAAACCCTCACTCAGACCTTCAAGGCCGTTGTCAAGCACGAGAAAGGCTTCGATTTTCCCCAGGACGTCTACGAACAGCTCCGCCTGGCCACTGAAGCTGTTTTTGGCTCATGGAACGGTAAGCGCGCGGTAGATTACCGCAACGCGGCCGGCATCGCTCATGACCTGGGCACCGCAGTCAATATCTGCACCATGGTTTTCGGTAATATGGGCAACAACTCAGGAACCGGTGTGGCCTTCACACGTGATCCAGCCACCGGCGAGAATAAGATGTATGGCGACTACTTGATTAACGCCCAGGGCGAAGATGTGGTGGCGGGCATCCGCAACACGGAGAAGATTGAAAACCTGGCCAATGAAATGCCCGCTGCGTACCAAGAATTCCTGGATATCACCAGCAAGCTTGAAAATCACTACCACGATATGCAGGACGTCGAATTTACGATCGAGCGCGGCAAGCTGTGGATGCTGCAGACCCGCTCGGGCAAGCGCACCGCCAAGGCCGCCGTCAAGATGGCAGTCGATATGGCCAACGAAGGCTTGATCGCTAAAGATGAAGCCATCATGCGCGTCACACCCGAACAGGTTGACACCCTGCTGCACCCGCAGTTCGATCCCAAGGCCGTCGACGCAGCCAAGAAGGAAGGCCGCATTTACGCCAAGGGCGTCAACGCCTCGCCTGGTGCAGCCGTCGGACAGGTTTATTTCGATGCTGATAAGGCCGAAGAAATGGCCAAGGACCACAAGCAGGCTGTGATCATGGTGCGTCAGTTCACCAAACCGGATGACGTACATGGTATGCTGGCCGCTAAAGGCATCCTGACCAGTGAAGGCGGCGCTACATCACATGCCGCAGTCGTCGCCCGCCAGTTTGGCGTCCCGTGCGTCGTCGGCGCTTCGATGGTCAAGATCGACCTGGAAGCCCGCCAAATGACCGCCAACGGCATCCTGGTCAAAGAAGGCGAATGGATTTCGGTTGACGGCACCACCGGCAACGTATTCCTCGGCCAGATGCCCACCACCGCGCCCAAGCTGGAAGAGCAAGAAGATCTATTGACCCTGCTCAAGTGGGCCGACGAGCTTTCCCGCCTGCAGGTGTGGGCCAACGCCGACTATCCCAAGGACGCCCAGCGCGCTCGCTCGTACGGCGCCAAGGGCATCGGCCTGTGCCGCACCGAGCACATGTTCTTCGAACCGGTACGCCTGCCGGTCGTCCAGGATATGATCCTGTCCGACACCTCGGCTGGCCGCACTGCTGCCCTGGACAAGCTGCTTCCTTATCAGCGCTCCGATTTCGCCGGTTTATTCAACGCCATGGACGGCCTGCCCGTGATTATTCGCCTGATCGACCCACCGCTACATGAGTTCATGCCCGACGAAGAGAAATTGTTGGAAGAAGTCATCGAAATGCGCGTTAAGGGCGAGACCAAGGGCCTGGCCGAGAAAGAAAAACTGCTGGCTTCCATCCGCAGTCTGCACGAGAGCAACCCGATGATGGGTCTGCGCGGCGTGCGCTTAAGCATCTACATGCCAGAAATCGTCGAAATGCAGGTACGCGCCATCTTCGAGGCTGCCGCCGATGAGACTCGTAAGGGCATCGTGGTCAAACCCGAGGTGATGATCCCGCTCACCGGCACCGTCAAAGAACTGGAATGGATCCAGCCGCGCCTGATCCGCATCGCCAAGCAGGTGATGGAAGAAAAAGGCGTCCAGTTTGACTATAAGTTTGGCACGATGATTGAAATCCCACGTGCAGCTGTCACCGCTGGAGAGATCGCCAAGGTGGCTGAATTCTTCTCCTTTGGCACCAACGACCTGACCCAGATGACCTTTGGCTACAGCCGTGATGACGCTGAACGCAACTTCCTGGTCCAGTACGTGGCCGAAGGCATCCTGCCCAAGAACCCGTTCCAGACCCTGGACCAAGAGGGCGTTGGCCGCCTGATGCACATAGCAGTTTCAGAAGGCCGCAAGACCCGCCCGACTTTGGAAGTCGGCATCTGCGGCGAGCACGGCGGCGACCCGGCTTCGATCGAGTTCTGCCACCTGGTTGGCAACAACTATGTGAGCTGCTCGCCGTTCCGCGTCCCGGTTGCCCGCCTGGCCGCCGCCCAGGCCGCGTTGAAGCACAAACCCGGCAGCACGTTCGCCGAAGATAAGTAACCATTTTTTTATATATCCAGCCTACCCCATTTCTTGGAGTAGGCTGGATATAAAGTTATGAAGAAGCTCCCCTGGCTGGAAATTACCCTGATTGCAATCCTGTTGCTGATGGTTGCCTCGAGCATCAGCGCCCTTTTCGGCCGGGATATCCGTAATGAGATAGAAAGCTTCTGCACCGCCCAAGAGCTTTGGTGCGCACCGCCCATCCCCACGCCGACCAGCACCCCAACCCCCACGTTTACCCCCCGCCCAACACGTACTCCAACGCCGACTGCAACGCTTACACTGACCGTTGCGCCCTCCTCGACCGCCACGCCTTAATCAAGTTTTCATCTTAAAGCACGCTCCTTTTCCGGTAAAATCAATCTGTATATGAAAAAACAACTCTCGCGACGTGACTTCCTCAAACTAGGCGGCCTGGCGATCGGCGGGTTATCCCTGGGCAGCCTGGCGGCTGGGCGAGGATTCAGCTCGCCATTCCCTTATTCTGAAGAACAGGATCAAGGCAACCTGGCGCGCGTCGCAGTCAAGCAGATCGACCTGCGCACAAAACCTAACGACGAAGCATCCATCGTCGGCAACCGCTTCCGCGACCAACTCGTGCAGATTTACGACGAAGTTATCCCGGCCGACGCACCCAAGTTCTATAACAATTTGTGGTACAAGGTGTGGGGCGGCTACCTGCATAGCGCTCATTTGCAATTGGTTAGAATCGCATTGAACGAACCGGCAGCAACCATTTCAGAGGCCGGCCAGCTCGCAGAGGTGACCGTCCCATACACCATTGCCTACCAGTTCAACGAACGGGATGGCTGGTATCCCTGGCGCGGCTCACACCTGTATTACACCACCACGCATTGGCTTACCGGCCTGCAGGAAGGCCCGGACGGCGAGCCCTGGTACCAGATTACCAGCGAGCTCAGCAAGGGCGAAAAATATTTCGCCCCGGCCAAACACCTGCGCATCATCCCGGCTGAGGAAATCGCCCCGCTCTCGCCCGAAACGCCCGCCGAAAAGAAGCGCATCGAAGTCTCGCTGTCTGAACAGACCTTGCGCGCTTTTGAGGGCGACAAGTTGGCGTTGGAAACCAAAATTTCATCCGGCATCCCCAATGGGCGGCTCTCTGCAAGCGAGCTGCCGACCGCCACACCCCAGGGTAAATTCCGCATTTACGCCAAGCAGCCAGCCAAACACATGGGCAGCGTCACCGGCAACCCAGACGCCGAACAAAACGGCGGGTTTAGCCTGCCCGGCGTTCCCTGGACAATGTTCTTCAAAAATCCAGGCGGATACGCTTTCCACGGCACCTACTGGCACAATAATTTTGGTTTGCAAATGAGCCATGGTTGCATCAACATGCGCAACGAGGATGCCAAATGGCTATTCCGATGGTCAACCCCGTTTTATGACCAGAAAATCGAAAGCCCCGCCGATTGGGAACGGCGAGGCAACGGGACGGCAGTTAACGTTTATTGATCAAGCTGCACCGGTTAACCACAACCGTCTCCGTATCTCCCAGAAAAGTAACCTCTATTTCAACTGACCACGGGCGATGATGTATAAAGATTTGTCGTCGTCGACAGCCGTACCGGTTCGATGATCATTCCCGTGAATTGAGTAATCTATTTGAGCTCGCCATCGTGCCAGCCTCTATAGGCACAAGAAGTTCTATCTATCAGTTTATAATTATTAAATGGCTTCGCTTTCCCGGGGAATGTTCTTGAAATTTTCAGGTCTATGCCTGGCCGGTATAACCTTTGGCCCTTACCTGCCGTTTCTCGAGCCTTACCCACCTGAGGATTTTATCTCCCCGGAAATGAAAGCTCGCATCACCACCCGGTTAATTTATCGTTATCAGGAACCCGACTTTAAGAGTCCACGCCTGGACGCTTTGAAGCGCGATGACATCGTCCAGATTCTGGAAGAAATCATCGTCCCAAAAAGCTCCGGCGCGAACCCGCGCTGGTATCGCCTGGAGCAAGGATATATTCACAGCGCTTATACCCAGCGCGTCGATCACGCTCACCCCAATCAAGTGTTACAAAGATTACCGGAAGGCGGTCAGCTTGGGGAAATCACCCTGCCCTTCGTTGATTCGCTACGCAAGCTGCGCAACGGCTGGCAGCCGCTCTGGCGTTTATATTATGAATCGGTACATTGGATTACCCATTTGGAGGAAGGACCGGACGGCGCCCCCTGGTACGGCCTGACCGACGAATTGCTTCATGTCCAATCTTACATACCGGCGAATGGCGTCCGGCCGCTCCTGGCGGACGAGCTCACACCCATCTCGCCGGATACCCCAGATAATGAAAAGCGGATTGAGGTCTCGATCGCGCAACAGGTGTCGCGCGCCTACGAAGGGTATCAGATGGTGAGGGAAATGGATATATCATCTGGGGTGCACACCAAAAACCTGCCGCCGGACGCGCTGCCTACCGATACGCCCACCGGCCACTTCCACATCCAGGTTAAAGTCCCTTCCAAGCATATGGGCGATGGCCGTTTGACCAGCGATATCCTGGCCTACGAGCTGCTTGGGGTGCCGTGGGTATCCTTCTTTCATAAAGATGGGATCGCTTTTCATGGGACTTACTGGCATGATAATTTTGGGCGCAAAATGAGCCATGGTTGCGTGAACATGAGAAACGAAGACGCAAAGTGGCTTTATCGGTGGAGTCTGCCAGCCACTCGCGCGGGGGAATGGAATACGAAAGGTTGGGGAACGCGGGTGCACATATTGGAAAGCTGAAAATTTAAAACAAAATGCAGCCGGAGCTGCTTTTTGTTTTGCTACAATAATCGGTCCACCATCAAGATTAAAAAGATAAACGCAAGGTACATGCTCGAATAGCGGTACATTTTCCAGGCTAGTTTGTTGCCCCCCTGTCGCCAGACTTTCCAGGCCGCATACAGCAGCCACAAGCCCAAAAGGGCTGCCCCAATCAGGTAAATACTACCTCCTAACCCAAATAGGGGTAGGAGCAAGGTAAGACCAACCAGCTCGATCGTATAAAGGAAGATCTGCCAGCGTGTTTCCTTCTCACCGCGGATGACCGGCAGCATTGGCACACCGGCGCGCGCATAATCCTTACGTCGCACCAGAGCAAGCGCCCAGAAGTGCGGCGGCGTCCACATGAAAATGACTGCAAACAGAAACAGCGATGGCACATTCAGGCTGCCGGTGGCGGCAGCCCAACCCACCAGCGGAGGGATGGCTCCCGCGCCGCCCCCGATGACGATGTTCTGGACGGTAGTTTTCTTTAGAAAGATACTGTAAATGAGCACGTAGTAGATGATGCCGGTCAGGCTTAGCAACGCGGCCAGGAAGTTCACCAGAGCCGTCAATAGATAAAAAGACGCCAGGGTCATCGCGACGCCAAAGGCCAGCCCTTCGGCAGGCGTCAGCCGCCCGGCAGGGATCGGGCGTTTCTGGGTGCGCTGCATTTTGCGATCATCGTAACGATCGATGTACTGGTTGATCGCCCCAGAACCGCCAGCAGCCATGAAACCACCAACAAGGGTCCAAAAGGCAATATTGAGCGGCGGCAAGCTTTGCGCGCCGATCACCATCCCGGCAAAGGTGGTCACCAACAATAATGCCACTACGATCGGCTTGGTTAACATCAGAAAATCGCGCAGCAAGCCCTTACGGCCAACGATCGAGGCGCGGTCGGCCGCCTCATTCTCCGCTGTACGGCCAGACAGAGCGGTGGCGGCGACCAGCACGACCATGGCTGCCCAGACAGCTACGGCAGTCGCTTCGTGCAGGCCGAGCAGGTAGGCTGGAAAGCCCTCGACCAGCTTTGCCCCCAGCAGCGCTTGGGCAAAGAACAGCACCACTGCGGCCGTGGCCGCCGAGAGGATAGCCGGCTGCGAGCGCTGCGTACGCCACGCTTTTATCAGCAGGGCCAGCATGACCAGCCCAGACGCGCCGACAATCAGCCGGTGCACAAAATTGAGCCACAATGAAAAATTACCCGGGTTTTGAAATGGGTTGCATAGCGGCCAGGCCGGGCATGCTGCGCTTGACCCGCTTCCCGCCACGACTGCTCCGCTGACCAGCAGCACAAAAAGCATTCCCAACGCCAAAACGCTCAGGCGGGCAAATGGAGAGTGGAGACTCAAAGGTCCATTCCAGCCCGACACGGCCGCGCTGCGTTCCCGGTAAAAGCCCACCAATGTTGCGACCAGGACCAGCCCCAAGATGGCCAGCGAAAGCGCCAGGTGCAATGCAGACACAGCCTGGTTTCCAGCCGGCGCGCCCACCAGCGCAACAAAAGCGCCCAGGGCAATTTGGATCGCCAACAACGCCAGCGCGATGCTGAGCGTCCCGCTGATCCAGCGTTCTGCATGGTAGCGCAGCCAGGCAACCCCAGTAGTCAGCAGTAAAACTGGCAAGACCAGCATTACGGCCAGGCGATGTGCATAATCCAACAGGGCATTTTCTCCGGATGGAGGCGTCCACCGACCAAAGCAGGTAGGCCAATCGGGACAGGCGCCGCCTGAACCAGTCACGCGCGCCATCCCACCCAGGACGATCACCAGGAAGACCAGGATTGCTGCAGTCAGGGTCAGGTAGCGAACGTTCTTGGAGAGGAAATTTAATAATGACTTGCGTGATTCCATAGAAGGTTACTCCATGATGGCTAAAAACTTATCGTCTATCTTTTTCCTGACGTTTAATAAAAAACGGATAGCCGATCCCCAGGATGGCGGCAAACATAAACCACTGGATCGCGTAGCTCATGTGCGGGCCTTCCGTCAGGTCCAGTTCGGGTTGGCTGCGGTAGGGCAACCCTGTCCAGGCCGAGTCGGGCGCCTGTTGAACATACACGGGCAGCAGCGGTTCAGATACCTGCCCGGCCAGGCGTGAAATATTGACAAAATTCCAGGTTTTCAAGGGACCTACGCCTGGGGCAGGGGTCGGATCACTGCGCCGGCCGAGCTCGGCCTTGCTAAGCGACAAACGGATCACACCGCTTACCTGCTGCACGCCAGGCTCGCGATATTTACTCCAGTCGCCGCGCTCGTACTCGTCCCCGGGGATCCAGCCACGATCCACTAAGATGGCCTGGTTGCTCCCGGCGATTTTCAGCGGCGTCACCAGGTGTACGCCCCATTGATTATTCCAGTACTGGTTGCGCAGCGCGACCTCGCCGTTCGGGTCGTAAACGCCGCGCACCGTCACAGCCCGGTATTCCATTTGGGCCAAGTCGGCTTGCAAGGCGCCGCCTGCCAAATCCAAGGAGGGTTGGTAGATCTGAGCGCTTACACGCGCATTAAAAACGCGACGTTGGTGCAGGCGATCCAACTGCCAGATCCCCAACCGGATCATCACCGCCATTGCTGCCACCACCAGGATGGTAGTCAGAAGCCATTTTCGGCTGAAAATACGTCTTAACATACGCTATACGTTTCCGCCGGCAACTGCCCGGTTTTTCTTTTTATCTTGTGCATCGAGCGGCAGCGCCGCCAGGCTGTACAAGAAAACCAAGGAGGTTAATGTCGGCACTGCCAGCGCCAAAGCCGTGAGCCGGTCGTTTAATGTCGTGACCGCGCGCACATCAATATCCAAATATTTGCTTGTCTGAAATGAACAAGTGTAGGATAACTTCTGAGCTGCTTCCAGGGCCAGGCTGGCGGTTGCACCGGCCGGGATCCATAATGGGCCAAGCTGGTGATCTACTGAATCCTGGTTGACGACTTCCAATACATCGCCAGCCACAAAGGTCAAACCGGTCGGAATCGAGGGCACAGGTTCCCCTGCGGCGACGCGTTCAGCAGTCCCAGGAGGAATTACGATCTGAACAGACTGGGGAGCTCGATCGTCGCCTTCCTTCAAAAAAGCATAAGTGATCTCGTTAAAGGCCAACGTAAACGCCAGGCAGATCAAGAAAATGATTGCCAGGCGCTTGATATACGGCCGATACTTGGAATCCTTTGCCATTATTTTTTACCTGCGCTCAATTCAGAAGATTTTCCAGGTCGCTCGTGATCTGATTGACTTCAATACCGAAGGGATAGGTCAGGCGCCAGTTACCTTGCTGGTCTACCAGGTAAGTACGCAACGTATGTTCGACATCGTATTCGCCATGATCGCCGCTGCTATGCGAGGCGCTGGCCGTTTTTTCCACAAAGATGCCATAGCTTTTCCAAACCTGCTCCATATCGGCCTGCGCCCCGGTCAGCCCAATAAAAGACGGATCAAAGGCGGATAGATATTGGCGAATTCCTGCCACGCTGTCCCTTTCTGGGTCAACTGTGATCATCACAAATTCTACGTCTTGGGCCTTATTCCCGAGCTGCTGCTTGATTTGCTTAAACTGGGAAAGAGTTACCGGGCATTCGGAGGCGCAGTGCGTAAAGCCGAAGAACACCATCACGATTTTCCCTTTTTGATCGCTCAAGCGAAATGACCGACCATTTTGATCTGTGAGCGAAAAATCCACGGCGGGAATCGGAGGGTCGATCAAAGAACCCTGGTAGCGGTAATTGCGCTTGGCAAGCCGCCAGGCCCCAAAAACCAATCCCAGCCCAACCAAGATCCCAATCGTGATCAGCCAAAATTTTCTCATCATTGCTCCTACATCATCGGGCGGCCGATCAAGTACAGCGCCGGATAGAAAAAGAACCAAACCACGTCTACAAAGTGCCAATATACTGCCGCTGCCTCTACCCCCCAGTGACGCTCTGCGGAATACTTCCCCATTCGTGCCTTGCGCCAAACAACGAATAGTAAAATTAAACCGGTCAGCACGTGGAAAGCATGAAAGCCGGTCATCGTATAAAACAACGACCAGACTGCGCCATCATTTGGCCCCGCCGGGGCAGTCCCCCACTCAACCACCACAACGCCAATCAGGAAAATCACGCCCAAAATCATCGTGATCATGGCATTGCGCAAGAACCCCCGTGTATCCCCGTAGGTCATCAAGGTTTCTGCTCGGAACATAAAATAGCTGGATACCAGCAACACAGTTGTAATCGCCAACCCCAGGTATTGGTTGAGTTCCGGGTGGAAATTAAAACCGAGCAGGTTGAAGCGCGCCACCAGTAGACCGGCAAAGACGAAGGCGTCCGAAACAATGAACAGCCACAGCCCTAAACGGTTATTGCCCTGCTTATAAAGATAATCCGTCAGTGAATTTGTCTCAGTTGTCATGAATGCGTCTCCTCATTCGCGGCAAACACACGCCGGACATGCATGTAGTCGCGAACAACGAATGTGGCCTTGAGGGCTCCAATCCCAAGCAGAATGGCCGCGCCCCACCAGATTTTTACATACGCGCCAATTAAGAATTCCGCGGCGGTTAAAAATAGTAAAACGATAATGATTGAGGTCCCATTTTTCAGAACCAGATTCTTCTTTTCTTCCATGATTCGTCTCCTTCTTGGATCAGAATTTCACCCTGATCGGTAATATCAATCTGCTGCGGCTGCAGAAGGCGTCGCAGATGCGCCTTCTGGCGAAGCTGGGGCGGCAGGATGATAGCGTTCCTTGTCGATGCTGACATATGCCGAACCTTCCAGACCGTAATCATACGGCTCTCCCACCACCTCGAAAGGCGTGTCGTAATTGTGCAGCGGAATTGGCGATGCGATTTGGAATTCCGGCGAACGTGAACCCCAGGGGTTGGCAACTGCTACGGGACCGCGCGCCGCACTGTAAGCCAGGTTTACCACCGCGATCAGCACCGAGATCCCAATCACAAACCCAGCGATCGTGATCGCCCATTGCTGCATATCGATCCCAAGGCTTGGGTCCCATAGGCCGATGCGGCGGCGCATACCCAAAAGGCCGATTTGCATCTGCGCCAGCGATTGTACATAAAATGCCGGCAGCATCAAGAAGAAATGCAATTTCCCCAATTTTTCGTTATACATGCGTCCTGAGTATTTCGGAAACCAGAAGTATAGCGCGGCGAAGAATGGGAAGATATACCCGCCGAACATGGTGGCGTGGAAATGCCCCACGATCCAATAGGTGTCCTGCAGATGCAGGTCCGTTGAGACGGTTGCATTCGGCGGGCCGCTGAGGCCGCCCAATAAAAAGATCGAGATGGCGCCCAATGCAAACAGCATCGGCGTTTCAAAGGAAAGTTTACCGCCCCAAATCGTGGCGATCCAACTGAAGAATTTAACGCCGGTCGGGATGGCTACGAGCAGGGTTGTGTACATAAATGGAACCCGCAGATAAGGCGCCATTCCCGAGGTGAACATGTGGTGCGCCCACACCAGGAAACCCACCAGGGCAATTCCGAAGGAAGACAACGCTACCCAGCGATAACCAAACAGTGGCTTACGAGCGAAGACCGGTAAGATCTCACTGATCGTGCCCAAGCCAACCAGGACAAAGACATAAACAGCCGGGTGCGAGTAGAACCAAAACAGGTGCTGGAATAAGATAGGGTTCCCGCCAGCCTGGCCCTCGAAGAAACTCATCCCAAAAATGCGCTCAAAGAGCACCATTTGAAACGACAGGCCGATCAACTGGGTAGCAGTCAGGCCAATTAAAGCCGTCGCAAAGGCAGCCCAGACCAGGATCGGCATGCGGAAGTAGGTCATGCCTTTGGAGCGCAGGCGCACAATACTCACGATGATGTTGAGCGAGCCCAGGATAGAAGATAGGCCGATAAAATAAACACCCAAGAGGAACATGTCCGTGCCCAAGGGCGCACGCGTGCTAAGCGGAGGATATCCAGTCCAGCCCGTCTCCAGACCGCCAAGCAGCAGACTGCTAAGTAGGATCAATACACCCGGCACATTCAGCCAGAAAGCAAAGGCATTCAAGCGCGGGAAAGCCATATCATTTGCCCCAAGCATCAATGGCACGAGATAGTTTGAAATTGCCGCCACTCCCAGTAATATCCCGCCGATCATGACGATGCCGTGTAGGGTCATAATAGTGTTGTAATTGCGCAAGCCCAGGATATCCTGGTTCAAGGCAAGCTGGGTCCGAAAGAGCAGTGCAAAAAAACCGGCCAGGAAGAGCACGATGAGGGAAGTCACACCGTATTGGATGCCAATCGCCTTATGGTCATAGCTGGCGCTCAGGTAGCGCGCCCACCCGGAAGGAAAGGCATCCTGTGGGTGCTCGGGTATATCCTCGCCTTTAGCAGATTTAAACCAGTCGCTCATCACGCCTTGGGCAACCATGAAACCCAGGAAGGCGAAAATTGCGCCGGTCGTCCAGGTTGGTTGGGTCAGGCCATAAGCAGCCGGATCCGAGACGGGAAGCCCCATCGCCAGGCGAATCGCGCTGGTCAGGCCAATTCCTAACACGTAACCGATTACGAATCCGGCAATCCCCTTGACCAGACCGATCGAAAAGAAACTCGCTTTTTTAGTTTGTTCCATAAATACCTCCACAATCCTTGGGATGCGCTACTTCAAGGACTTGATGTATGCGATGACATCGTTAATTTGTTTCTCGGTTAGCTGTGTGCCAAACGTCTGCGGCATCACACCAGCAGGAAAACCCTTGACAACCTTGGCGTTGGTATTGACGATCGACTCTCTCAAGTAAGCCTCGTCGGCTACCACGCTTCCCACCCCACCCTCCAATTCAACCTGAGAGCCGAACAGTCCTTTCCAGGTCGGGCCAACGATTTTGGTCCCATCCACCGAATGGCAAGCCACGCAACCAAAGTTCTTAGCCACTTTCTCTCCGCGCACAACGGGGTCTGGAGACTCACCCGACTGCTCAGACAACCAGGCATCGAAATCTGTTTGAGAAACCACCAACACATCCGATTCCATGGTGGTGTGTTGACGGCCGCATAACTCGGCGCAGCGCAATTTATAGGAGCCAATTTCTGTGGGTGTAACGCGTAATGGGCGCACAAAGTTCTCGCCGCCCGGCAGAGCATCTTGCTTGACGCGGAACTCTGGCACCCAGAAAGAATGGATCACATCCATGGAGCTTAAACGAAGCAAAATCGGACGATCTACCGGCAAATACAATTTGTCCGAGACGACTTTATCCCCGCCTTCGATCGGATATTCAAAACGCCATGCCCATTGTTGGCCAATCACATCCACGATCAGCGATTGAGGTTCTGCCTGGGTAACCTCTCGAAGCGATTTTCCTCCCCACAAAGCGAAGACGAACACCGTCATCAGGGGTAAAATCGTCCAGGCGATTTCAAGTTTTGGATTCCCTTCTATATGGGCGGCGTCACTTGTATCACCTTTCTTGCGCCGGAATACAAAAATGCTGTAGAGCATTAGCACTACGATTAAGGAAAACAGGAAGGAGATAACCGCTATTTCACCCATAAACAAATTGTCAATCGATGCAGCCTGTTGGCTGGCGGCTGCAGGCAGCAGGCGGATGCTACGCAAAAGAAAATAAACTACAAATGTACTGATCACAACTAAGATCGAGGCAATACCTAAATGGATCAGATTACGGTTCGGTTTAACCGCTCGCGGACGATTATTCATAATACCTCTCCTGTTTTTAGCATCATTCCATTCCTCCAACCAATCATCAATCTGTGATGCAGCTAATGTTCGCCGGTCATAAACAAGCGCCTCTTTGCCGCTCTGCAAAGATAGCAATACCACGCGCAACTTCTTTTCCCCCTCGACGAAACGCGCTAAGAACTCATCCCGGTTCAGCGCTTCGTCGTCATAATCAACAATGATCAGATCCGGGTTGAGCTTTTCCAGAGCGCCCATGGCCTGTTCCAGGTTAGATACAACTCCGACAACTTCTACGCCTTTTGCCTGCCGATCGCGCAGCAAACTCCGCAGCCCCTGGGCAAATAACCCGTGACTGGAAGCGATCAAAACACGGCGGTTTTTCGGTAAACTGGCTGTAGGCATCGGCAATCCATCCTGACTGGCTGTGGTCTCGCGTAAGCTAAATTTATCAAATATAGTCTTAATTGTCATCAACCGCCCTTTGGTAAAAGTAAGGATATTTACTAACCCGGACGGGTGATTTTCGAATCACCCATCCGGGTTTGCCCCGTTCCACCTTCCCCGGCTTCGGATATAATCCTAATAATGGAAGCGCTCTCCTTTGAGCTTATCAAACAATATCGCGCGAAAACCTTCCGGTTTGGTCCAGGGTTGCGTATAAAAAGCCAGGAAGACGCCGTGGCGTATGTCAATGAGCGCGGTTTTGTCTATTTTTGGCCGATAAACGGCGTCACGCTTCCCAGCTTGTGGGTTGCCGCCGCCGGCGATCGTCCGGTCGCAGATGCACACGATGACCCCGGTCACGTCACCTGGGGATGGAAAGACGGCCTGCTCGGTCAGCGGCAGTGGTACTACGCTAAGATACTACGCAAGAAAGCCACGATGATCGACATGAGCCTGGCGCCATATTTTTATGCACTGACTGAGAACTATGGCGCTTATGACGAAGATTACCTAACGCAATATGAACAAGGACGCCTGACGCAGGAGGCCAAGAGCGTGTACGAAAGCCTGATCCGGGACGGCCCCTTGGATACTGTAGCGTTGCGCAAAGCAGTTCATCTGACTAGCCCGTCCAGTGAAAGCCGCTTCAACAAGGCCTTATCCGATCTTCAGGCCGACTTCAAAATTGCCCCAGTCGCCGTCACACAAGCCGGCGCATGGCATTATGCTTTCGCGTACGATGTCGTTGCTCGTCATTATCCGGAAATCCCAGAACTGGCACATCCCATTCGCGAATCAGAAGCGCGCCAAAAATTAGCTGAAGTTTACCTCCGCTCCGTTGGGGCAATCTTACCCCGTGATCTGATCAAATTATTCGGCTGGAAGCCGGTCACAGCAGATCGCACGATTGACAGCCTGGTCCAATCTGGTTTTCTGCACCAGGATATCCATTTCGAGATGCCCCCAGGCGAACCTGAAGAAACTGGCGGTTGGATTGTCCTGGCAGACCTCTTATGATTATAATGAGATAAAAAGCTTACCTACCTCTTGAAGGAGCACGCATATGACATTTCCAAACCCCAACCACGGAGACATCACCACAATCGAACGGCACATCCTCGCCGAACAATATACCCACCCTGAAGCCACTGGTGTTCTCACAACGCTTTTGTATGATCTTGCCCTGGCTGGGAAAATCATCGCTAGCAAGACCACGCGCGCCGGCTTGGCCGAAATTCTGGGACGCACCGACGAAATTAACGTTCAGGGAGAAGAGGTCAAGAGATTAGACCAGTTTGCAGATCAGACGATGTTTCGTCTGAACGACCATACCGGAAGGGTAGCGGTCATGGCATCCGAGGAACACGCTGAGATCATGCCCATCCCGGATAAGTACCCCGTTGGTAAATATGTGCTGTTATTCGACCCTCTGGATGGCTCCTCGAACATTGATTTCAATATTCCGATTGGCACCATTTTCGCCGTCTATCACCGTATCAGCCAGGAAGGCCCGGGCACGTTGGAAGATTGCCTGCAGCCCGGCAGCGATATGGTCGCGGCAGGTTACCTGCTTTATGGCAGCAGCACCATGCTCGTGTATTCCGCCGGGCAGGGCGTGCATGGCTTTACTCTAGACCCAAGCGTTGGCGAATTCCTCCTTTCGAACAATAAAATTCGGATCCCTGCACAACCGGCATATTTCAGCGTGAACCTGGGATATCGTCGATACTGGAGCGAAGGAGTTAAACGCTACACGGATTATTTGCAAGGCAGCGATAGCGACGCCCCGGGTCTCTCGATGCGCTATGTCGGCTCGCTCGTAGCTGACTTCCACCGCAATTTGCTCTCGGGAGGTATCTTCTATTACCCGGCGGATACGAGGGATGCCAAAAAATCTACCGGCAAGCTGCGCCTGGCATATGAGGCTGCCCCATTGGCCTTCATCGCCGAGCAAGCTGGGGGTTATGCCTCGAACGGTCACGAACGAATATTGGACATCCGTCCTGATACATTGCACCAACGGACACCGCTTTTCATTGGCAACCGAGACCTTGTGGAAAAAGCCGAGGAGTACATCCGGCTGTATGGATGATAACTGGACTGCTCGAGTATTTTCCGGGATGCTTGCCGGAAATGAACAGAGAGGTATACACTTTGATTAAGATATCTCTGATGATCGAAGGCCAGAACGGCCTGAATTGGCCGCGCTGGCAGCGCATCGCCCAGGCGACAGAAGACCTGGGATTTGCCGGGCTTTACCGCTCGGATCACTACACCAACGCCAACCCTCCTGACCTGGATTCTCTCGAATTATGGGTCTCGCTCACCTGGCTGGCCAGCCACACCCGGCGCATCGAGTTTGGCCCGCTCGTATCGCCCGTTTCATTTCGCCACCCCAGTATGACTGCGCGCATGGCCAGCGCGATTGATGACCTCTCGGAGGGGCGGTTAGTGTTGGGTATCGGTGCAGGTTGGCAGGAACGCGAGCATCACAACTTCGGGCTGGAACTGCTCGAAATCGACGAGCGCTTCGAACGATTTAATGAAGGCCTGGAGGTCATTTCACTCCTGCTAGCCAGCAATTTACCGGTCGATTATGAAGGCAATTACTTTCGACTGGAAGGCGCCATCTTGCTGCCGCGTCCGCGTCGGCGCAACGGACCGCCGATTTTGATTGGCGGCAATGGCGAGAAACGCACCTTGCCTCTGGCAGCCCGTCTGGCGGATGAATGGAACGCGGTTTATATCACCCCGGCCGAGTTTTCGCGCCTGAACGCCAGGCTGGATGAGCTGCTGCTCAAAGAAGGCCGTTCGATGAATGAAGTTCGCCGCTCGCTGATGACCGGTTGCGTTCTTGGTCTCGACCAGTCCGAAGTCGCCCGAAAGGTTGCTGCACGCACCCAAAATAAGCGCGATGCCGCACAACTGCGGGAGCATGGCGTCCTGGTTGGGACAGGGACAGAAATCCAGGCGCAGTTAGACGAGCTTGAGCGAGCCGGCGTACAGCAGGTCATGCTGCAATGGCTGGACCTGGACGACCTGTCTGGCATTGAGGCTCTAGCCGCACAGGTCTTGCGGTAGAATCGTATAAGGAAAGGCTTCAATCGAATCAAGAGGCAGTCACCCTGAACCCGAGAGACCTTTATCTACGCACACTTCTAACCCTGGTCATTTTCCTCGTCATGTCAGCCGGGGTAGCTTCATGTGGCGCGGCGCAAGGATCAAACGCTAACCCCAGGGGACAACCCGATGCGTCTGTAGCACCCGCGTCTAACCTGGGAGCGACGACATCGGCGTTGTCCACGAGTATCGCCATTAACTCAGGCGTGTTGGGTACATCCCAGGCAATGGAAACCGAGGCGGCGATGCTCCCAACAAGCACATCTTTCCCCACTCCGACGCCCCGACCATCAGCCACTCCGTTGAGCAGTCCTGAACCGACCTCAGCCAGCGCCAATCTGCCTGCGGATATTCCCCTCCCCCCAGGCGACTTGCAGGAGCTATTTACTTCCAAGAAAATGGTATCGTTCCTCAGCGCCGCCGATTTCAAACAACTTTTAATTTTCTATGAGAACCAGATGGCTTTAAATGGGTGGGAAAAACTGCCTGAGGGCGCTTATATCATCACCGGGGCTGCCCAGCTAAACTTCTCCAAATCTGAACGAAAAGTCAGTATCTCGTTCCGTTTCAATGCCATCTCCGGCCTGACCGGTATTGTAATCACAATTCAAGAATGAGGCACTGATCTAACATCCATCCGGGCAAGCGGCTGCTTGCACGGATGGATATTAGATTTTTATTCGCCCAGGGTCGCCACCATAAGCGCCTTGATGGTGTGCATGCGGTTCTCTGCTTGAGCGAACACAATGGAATATTCCGATTCGAACACCTCTTCGGTCACTTCCAGGCCATCCAGGCCGGTTTTCTGATAGATATCCTCGCCGACTTTGGTCTCGCGGTTATGAAAGGATGGCAGACAGTGCATAAACTTAACCTTAGGGTTGCCAGTCTGCTTAACTACCTGCATGGTAATCTGGTAAGGCTTGAGCAGCTTAACCCGCTCATCCCAAACTTCTTTGGGCTCGCCCATCGATACCCAAACATCCGTATACAGGTAATCCACACCCTTCACACCCTCCTCGACGCTTTCAGTCAGCATCAGGCGAGCGCCAGTTTCAGAGGCGATCTGCCGGCACGTTTCCACCAGGTTTTGCGCTGGCCACAGGCCCTTCGGCGCGCACAAGCGCACATCCATTCCCAGCTTGCAACCCATCACCATCAATGAATTGCCCATGTTGTTGCGCGCGTCCCCAAGATAGCAGTAGGCAATCTCGCTGAGATTCTTATCGCTGTGCTCGATCATCGTCAAGATATCACATAGCATCTGTGTTGGGTGAAATTGGTCGGTCAGGCCGTTCCACACCGGCACGCCGGCGTATTCGGCCAGGGTCTCTACAGTCGCCTGTGCGAAACCGCGATACTCGATACCGTCATACATGCGGCCAAGCACGCGCGCTGTATCTTTCATTGACTCCTTATGACCAATTTGTGAGCCCTCTGGCCCAAGGTAAGTCACATGAGCCCCCTGGTCATATGCTGCCACTTCAAAAGCGCAGCGTGTTCGAGTAGAGGATTTCTCAAAAATCAAGGCGATGTTCTTACCTTTTAGCCTGGGCTGCTCATAACCCGCGTACTTGGCTGCTTTCAGGTCAGCGGAAAGTTTCAGCAGGAATTTGAGCTCTTCGGGAGTGAAGTCGAGTTCCTTAACAAAACTTCGGTTGTGCAAATTAAACGCCATTTCAATTTCTCCTTCGTTTCTAAGTTATTTTCTGTCCTAGATTCGCAACTTTTGCCAGCTCGCTGCGTATAAATATTGATGATTCTTATAAAGACAGGCGTTGGAGTCGATCAGGCAACCTACGTCCGCCCAAAGCACTTTTTGGAGGTAATAATGTCAGATGCACCAAACAAAGCGCTGCGCCGCTCACGCCATAACCGGATTATTGGCGGCGTCTGCGGAGGCTTGGGAGAATTCTTCGGGATAAGCGCTATCTGGTTCCGCCTGGCCTTTCTATTGGCCTTGATTCCAGGGGGTATTCCTGGATTGCTGATCTACCTGATCTGTTGGATCATCATCCCAAACGCCTCATGAAGGCAGCTCGACCTCAGGTTTTAACGGATATGCTAATGCAGAGGCAATCCGTTTTCCCGGCGCGGGGTGGGAATATAGTAAGAACTCGACCCATGCTTCGGGTTCGGCTACAGATAAGTTTTGGTTAGCCAGGCGCGTCAGGGCGGAGGCAAACGCCTGGCCATTTCCAGTCGCTTCCAGGGCATATTGGTCGGCCCGCAATTCTTGCCAACGCGAATAGGCGTTCTCCAGAGGCATGCTGATCAATCCATATAGCCCGATCACTGCCACAAACAGCGGCATCGCAGCGATATCCCCTGGCCCTTCAAAGCCGAAATAGCTCACTCCCCAATTGAGACCCAACGCAGCCAGGTACAACCCACCCATTGTCAGCACACCTCCGATCAAGATGCCGGTGG